>NZ_CVTH01000061.1:0-126927 GCF_900005955.1 Pseudomonas sp. 8 R 14
GCGGCCTGGGCCTTGCCGAAGGCGTGGACGTGGGCGGGGTCTTGGGCCAGCCAGGCTTCGAACTCGGCCCGCTGCCCGGGCGCTGGGCACTGCAAGACGATCAGCCAGTCGAGGGCCTGGTCCATAGCCGTGTCTTGCAACACCTCATGAGCCAGCTCATGGGGGCGCAGTTTATTCGGGTCCGTCACGGTGTTCCTCGGGTCTTCGCCACGTTTTATTCATCTTTCCTACAGCTTGGGTCGACAATTTCGTCGGCTGAAGCTTAAGGCCGATCCAGTCTTTCGGCCACACCTACACAAATGGCCATGATCAATTTCAGTTCCTTTTGCACGGTGCTCAAGGACACGTCCAACTGATCGGCGATCTCCTGGTAGCTGCAACCGTGCAGGCGGCTGAGGATGAAAATCTGCTGCTGGCGCGCGCTCAACTGGCCGAGGCTGATGCTCAGGTGCTCAAGCAATTGCTCGGCCTGGGTGGCGTCTTCGGGGGTGCTGATGGGGGCGGCGACGCTTTGCAGGATGTCCAGTGGCACATCTTCCTGCAGGGTGCGCGCCTGAACCCTGCGCGAACGCAGATGATCCAGCGCCAGGTTGCGCGCGGTCTGGTAGACGAAGGGTTCGAGGTGATCGATCGGCCGCTCGCTGAGGGCCCGGGTGACGCGCAGGTAGGTTTCCTGCAACAGGTCCTCGGCGGTGCTGTGGTTATTCACCATCCGCTGCAAGGTGCGTAGCAGAATCACCCGTTGGGTGAGAAAGACTTGGTTGAAGCGAGATTGGCTCACAGTGATACCAGACCGATTTGCAGTTAATGATAATGCTTATCATCAACTCAAATGGCAAGTGGCTATTTCTGTGAGCCTACATGGGGCCAGTGTGGGAGGGGGCTTGCTCCCGATGCAGTGTGTCAGTCGATGCATTCATCACTGATACCCCGTCATCGGGAGCAAGCCCCCTCCCACAAAAGCCATTCCACAAAGGGCGTTATTCGGCGTTACACAAAGCCAGGCAGTTATCCAGCATGCGGTTCGAGAAGCCCCACTCGTTGTCATACCAGGCCAGCACTTTCAGCAACTTGCCGCTGACCTTGGTGTGGTTGGCATCGAAGATCGACGACAGCGGGTTATGGTTGAAGTCACTGGAGACCAGCGGCAGGGTGTTATAGCCGAGGATCTTCGAGTGTTGGCTGGCTTCCTTGAGCAGTGCGTTGACTTCGTCGGCAGTGGCGTCTTTCTTCAACTGCACGGTGAGGTCCACCAGCGACACGTTGATCACCGGTACACGCACGGCCATGCCGGTCAGCTTGCCTGCCAGCTCCGGCAGCACCAGGCCCACCGCTTCGGCGGCGCCGGTCTTGCTTGGGATCATGTTCTGGGTGGCCGAACGCGCGCGGTACGGGTCGGTGTGGTAGACGTCGGTCAGGTTCTGGTCGTTGGTATAGGCATGAATCGTGGTCATCAAGCCGCTTTCGATACCCAATTCGCGGTGCAGCACCTGGGCGACCGGCGCCAGGCAGTTGGTGGTGCACGACGCGTTGGAGATGATCTGGTGGGATTGACGCAGGATGTCGTGGTTCACGCCGTAGACCACGGTCGCGTCCGCGCCTTTGGCCGGGGCGGAGATGATCACCTTGCGTGCACCAGCGGTAATATGGGCGGCAGCCTTGTCACGGTCGGTGAACAGACCGGTGCATTCGAACACCACGTCGACCTTGTGCGCCGCCCACGGCAGGTCGGCCGGGTTGCGAATGGCACTGACGGCAATCCGGTCACCATTGACGGTCAGGCTTTCCTGATCGTGGGCGACCTCTGCATCGAAAGTGCCGTGCACGGTGTCGTATTTGAGCAGGTGGGCATTGATCGAGCTGTCGCCCAAATCATTGATGGCGACGATCTGCAAATCCTGGCGATAGCCTTGGGTATACAGTGCGCGCAGGACATTACGGCCGATACGGCCAAAACCATTGATTGCGATACGAAGAGTCATTGGAAAGTGCCTGTCGTCGATTTGTTGTAAGAATTACAAGATTATTCGCATAAAAATAGAAAACAAGCCTTTTTAGTGGCAATATTTTGTTCAATCTACAACGAGTGACCTGAATCAACTGGTCCGATGATCCAAACGACTCTCTGCCATCCCATGAGCTGCGGGCGTTTGATCAGCATAGACACTCAGGTCGCCACATCCGTTAGCCTGGAGTTCTACACATGCATCCCCGCGTCCTTGAGGTCACCGAACGGCTTATCGCCCGCAGCCGCGCCACTCGTGAGGCTTACCTTGCGCTCATTCGCGGCGCAGCCAGCGACGGTCCGATGCGCGGCAAGCTGCAATGCGCCAACTTCGCCCATGGCGTGGCCGGTTGCGGCACCGAAGATAAAAACAGCCTGCGCATGATGAACGCCGCCAACGTGGCAATTGTTTCGTCATATAACGACATGCTCTCGGCGCACCAGCCGTACGAACATTTCCCGGAACAAATAAAGAAAGCCCTACGCGAAGTCGGCTCGGTCGGCCAGTTCGCCGGCGGCACCCCGGCCATGTGCGACGGCGTGACCCAGGGCGAGCCCGGCATGGAACTGAGCCTGCTCAGCCGTGAAGTCATCGCCATGTCCACGGCGGTAGCGCTGTCCCACAACATGTTCGACGCGGCGCTGATGCTGGGCATCTGCGACAAGATCGTGCCCGGCCTGATGATGGGCGCGCTGCGCTACGGCCATCTGCCGATGATTTTCGTACCGGGCGGGCCGATGCCGTCGGGCATCTCCAACAAGCAGAAGGCCGATGTGCGCCAGCGCTACGCCGAAGGCAAGGCCACTCGCGAAGAGCTGCTGGAATCGGAGATGAAGTCCTACCACAGCCCCGGCACCTGCACCTTCTACGGCACCGCCAACACCAATCAACTGCTGATGGAAGTGATGGGCCTGCATTTGCCGGGTGCCTCGTTCGTCAACCCGTACACGCCGCTGCGTGACGCCCTGACCCGCGAAGCCGCGCACCAGGTCACGCGCTTGACCAAGGCCAACGGCAACTTCACGCCGATCGGCGAGATCGTCGATGAGAAATCCATCGTCAACGCCATCGTTGCGCTCAACGCGACGGGCGGTTCCACCAACCACACCCTGCACATGCCGGCCATCGCCATGTCGGCGGGCATCATCCTCACCTGGGACGACATGGCCGACCTCTCCGAGGTGGTGCCGACCCTGTCCCACGTGTATCCAAACGGCAAGGCCGACATCAACCACTTCCAGGCAGCGGGCGGCATGTCGTTCCTGATCCGCGAGCTGCTTGAAGCCGGCCTGCTTCACGACGACGTCAACACCGTGGCCGGCAAGGGCCTGAGCCGTTATGTCCAGGAACCATTCCTGGTCGACGGCGAGCTGGTCTGGCGCGATGGTCCGATCGAAAGCCTCGACGAAACCATCCTGCGCCCGGTGGCGCGCGCGTTCTCGCCGGAAGGTGGCCTGCGTGTGATGGAAGGCAATCTCGGCCGCGGAGTCATGAAAGTCTCTGCCGTAGCGCCTGAGCATCAGATCGTCGAAGCGCCGGCGGTGGTGTTCCAGGACCAGCAGGACCTGGCTGATGCGTTCAAGGCCGGCCAGCTGGAAAAGGATTTTGTCGCCGTGATGCGCTTCCAGGGCCCGCGCTCCAACGGCATGCCGGAACTGCACAAGATGACGCCGTTCCTCGGCGTGCTGCAGGACCGTGGTTTCAAGGTCGCACTGGTGACAGACGGGCGTATGTCCGGCGCGTCGGGTAAGATCCCCGCCGCGATTCACGTCAACCCCGAAGCCCAGAGCGGCGGGCCACTGGCACGGGTCAAAGATGGCGATATCATTCGCGTGGATGGCGTGAAGGGCACCTTGGAGCTTAAGGTGGACGCCGAAGAATTTGCAGCGCGCACGCCTGCCACGGGCCTGTTGGGCAATAACGTGGGGGCCGGTCGCGAGCTGTTTGCATTTATGCGCTTGGCCGCAAGCTCCGCAGAGCAGGGCGCCAGCGCCTTTACCTGTGCCTTGGAGACGCTTAAGTGAAGCTAGCGCTGGTCGGTGACATCGGGGGTACCAACGCCCGTTTTGCGTTGTGGCGAGATCAGGCACTGCATTCGATCCGGGTGCATGCCACGGCTGATCACCAAAGCCCTGAGGACGCGATCAAGGTCTACCTCAAGGAAGAAGGCCTGCAAATCGGCGACATCGGTGCGGTGTGCCTGTCGGTCGCCGGGCCGGTGAGCGGGGATGAATTTAAATTCACCAACAATCACTGGCGCTTGAGCAAGACTGCGTTTTGCCAGGCCTTGCAGGTGGATGAGCTGCTGCTGGTCAATGACTTCTCGGCCATGGCCCTGGGCATGACGCGTCTTAAACCCGACGAATTCCGCGTGGTCTGCCCTGGCACGCCGGAACCGTTGCGTCCGGCGGTGGTGATCGGTCCGGGCACCGGCCTGGGTGTCGGTACCCTGCTGGACCTCGGTGCAGGTCGTTACGCGGCGTTACCGGGGGAGGGCGGCCACGTCGACCTGCCCCTGAGCAGCCCGCGGGAAACCCAGCTGTGGCAGCATATCTACACCGAGATCGGCCACGTCAGCGCCGAAACCGCCTTGAGCGGTGGCGGTCTGCCGCGGCTGTACCGGGCGATTTGTGCGGTCGATGGCCACACACCGGTGCTCGACACCCCTGAAGCCATCACGGCGGCGGGCCTGGCGGGCGATCCGGTGGCCATGGAAGTGTTGGATCAATTCAGCATCTGGCTGGGCCGGGTAGCCGGCAACAATGTGCTGACCACTGGTGGGCGCGGTGGTGTGTATATCGTGGGTGGGGTGATTCCGCGGTTTGCCGACTTCTTCATCAACAGCGGTTTTGCCAGGAGCTTCAGTGACAAAGGCTGCATGAGCGACTACTTCAAGGGCATCCCGGTGTGGCTGGTGACTGCGCCGTATTCCGGGTTGACCGGGGCTGGCGTCGCATTGGAACAGGCGTTTGCCTGACCCGCACCACCTATAACAACAAGGAGGACCCCGTGAGCGTAATCAGTAAATCGATTCTCCTCGTCGACGACGACCAGGAAATCCGCGAATTGCTGCAGACCTACCTCAGTCGCGCCGGTTTCCAGGTGCGTGGCGTGCCGGATGGCGCGGGGTTCCGCCAGGCGATGAACGAGGCGCCATGCGACTTGGTCATCCTCGATGTGATGCTGCCGGACGAAGACGGTTTCAGCCTCTGCCGCTGGATTCGCCAGCACCCGCGCCAGGCGCAGGTGCCGATCATCATGCTCACCGCCAGTTCCGACGAAGCCGACCGCGTGATCGGCCTGGAACTGGGGGCCGACGACTATATCGGCAAGCCGTTCAGCCCCCGCGAGTTGCAGGCGCGGATCAAGGCCTTGCTGCGCCGCTGCCAGTTCGGCCAGGAGCGCAGCGGCAATGGCGATGTGCTGGTGTTCGACGAATGGCGCCTGGACATGATCAGTCATCGGCTGTTCCACGTGGATGGCGAAGAGGTGATCCTCTCCGGTGCCGACTTTGCCCTGCTCAAGCTGTTTCTCGATCACCCGCAGCAGATTCTCGACCGCGACACCATCGGCAACGCCACCCGTGGCCGCGACCTGATGCCGCTGGACCGGATCGTCGACATGGCTGTCAGCCGCCTGCGTCAACGCCTGCGCGACACCGAAAAACCCCCGAGGCTGATCCGCACCGTGCGCGGCAGCGGTTATCAACTGGCAGCCAGCGTGGTTGCCGGCAATGCCCACTGAGCCGCTGAGCGAACGCCGCCGGCGCTTCCCGGTACCGCGCTCCCTGCTGGGGCGCATGTTGCTGCTGACCTTGCTCGCGGTGCTGTTCGCCCAGGCGCTGTCCAGCGTGATCTGGGTCTCGCAGTTGCGCGCCACCCAGCTCGAAGGCCTGGTCACCAGCGCCCGTAGCCTCGCGCACTCGATGACCGCCAGCGTGAGTTATTTCCGTTCGTTGCCGGTGGCCTATCGGCCGTTGGTCCTTGACCAGTTGCGCAGCATGGGTGGTACCCGTTTTGTCGTGACCCTCAATGATCGGCCACTCGACATGCAAGTGTTGCCGCAAACCCCGCGCAAGCAGGCGGTGCTGGTGGCCGTGGATGAAGTCCTGCGCCAGACCCTGGGCGCCGACGTGCCTATCTCGGTGGAGTTCGTCAGCGCCGAAGACCTGCGCATCTTCAACGCCGGGTTGAAACTGGATGAGTTGCCGCGCTCCTGGGCCCATTACGCGCTGACCCTGGAACCCGTCAACCCGCCGGTATTGGTCACCCAGATCGAACTCGCCCCCGGCGAATGGCTGTACATCGCTTCGCTGTTGCCCGAGCCCTACACCAGCCTGGAAGAACAGGGCCTGCCGTCCCAGCAGGTGTGGTTTATCGTGCTGACCAGCGGCTTTTTGCTGCTGTTCATCGGCCTGCTGGTGCACTGGCAAAGCCGGCCGCTCAAGCGCCTGGCGCGGGCGGCGCGTGACATGTCCCTGGGCGCCGATGTGGAACCGGTAGCCGAAGGCGGCGGCAGTGAAGTGGTGGAAGTGGGTCGCGCGTTCAATGCGATGCGCGAACGCATCAGCCGTTACCTCACGGAGCGCAGCCAATTGTTCAGCGCGATTTCCCACGACCTGCGCACACCGATTACCCGCCTGCGCCTGCGCGTGGAATTGCTCGAAGACGAGAACCTGCAAACCAAGTTCGGCCGTGACCTGGATGAGTTGGAGTTGCTGGTCAAGGGCGCGCTGCAATGTGTAAAAGACACCGATATCCACGAGAACATCCAGCCGGTCGACCTCAACCATGTGCTCGAATGCCTGGTGGAGCCTTATGTGGCGCCCAACGGCAACGGCCGGGTCACCCTGGACGGCGCAGCAGTGGCGGCGTACCCGGGCAAGCCGCTGGCGCTCAAGCGCTGCATCGGCAACCTGATCGACAATGCCTTGAAGTACGGGCAGAACGCCCATTTGCGTATTGAGGACGATGGCGCGGAGTTCATCCTGCACGTCGACGACGAAGGTCCAGGCGTGCCGGAACAGCGTTTGGAACAGGTCTTCGAACCGCATTTTCGCCTGGCCGGCCAGCAGCAGGGTTACGGTTTGGGCTTGGGTATTGCGCGCAATATTGCCCATAGCCATGGCGGTGAAGTGAGTTTGCAGAATTTGCGTGAGGGGGGCTTGCGGGTCACCCTGCAACTGCCCCGGACCCTGGACTGACTTCTCCGTAGCTGCCGAGCGCAAGCGAGGCTGCGTCAGGCGCGCTGCCGGTTCAAGCCCGAGTCGCGACCGACGCAGCCTCGCCGGGGCTCGACAGCTGCTACGGGGTTTTGCGCGGTGCGGGATAAGACGGTATCGACGGAAAGGGGGTCAGACGCTTTGGCGCAGTCGTGCCAAATCCCTCAGCGGCGGTGCCCCAAACAACCGGCTGTACTCCCGGCTGAACTGCGACGGGCTTTCATACCCCACCCGATACCCCGCCGCCGACGCTTCCAGCCCTTCGGCAATCATCAGTCGACGTGCTTCCTGCAAACGCAGCTGCTTCTGGTACTGCAGCGGGCTCATGGCCGTAATCGCCTTGAAACGGTGATGCAGGGTCGAGACGCTGAGGTTCACTTCCTTGGCCAGGTCATCGATGCGCAGCGGTTGTTCGTAGTTGCCATTGAGCCACTTGATCGCCTGGCTGACGCGATGGCTCTGGCTGTTGGCCACGGCAATTTCATACAGGCGATAACCCTGGGGACCTCGCAGCAGGCGGTAGAGGATTTCACGGTTGATCAGCGGCGCCAGCATGGCAATGTCTTTGGGCGTATCCAGCAGGCGCGCCAGGCGCAGCACGGCGTCGAGCAACTGGGGGTCGATGCGGTCCACATACATCCCGCGCGATGTCGGGCGCGTGGGCACGCCCATGGGGCCGGCCTCGGCGATCAAGGCGGTGAGCTGCGCCGGGTCGATATTGATGCGCACTGACAGGTTCGGATCTTCCGGCGTGGCATCGATGATTCGCCCGGCCACCGGCATCGCCACCGAGAACACCAGGTAATTGAGCGGGTCGTAGGCAAAGATTTCGTCGGCCAGGCGCACTTCCTTGCTGCCGTTGGCGAGGATGCACAACGCCGGCTCCACCAGTACCGGCATGAAGTCACGCGGCGTGTTGTGGCGGTTCAGGAACAGTGACGTAATCGCCGTGCCATAGGAGCCGTCTTCCCAGGTATGACGATGCACGATGCTCGCCAGCTCGGCGCGCTGTTTTTCCGTCTCGGCGTCGAGGGGCATGGACTGATGTTCGGGCGACGGCATAAGGCGTCCTCTGCATGCTTTTTTGATGGGCTCAGCTTAGCGGCGGCTTTTCAAACAGTGTTAGGTCGATTCTGCACAATCCTTGCCTGATCCTGCGACGTGTCGTGAATCAGGCAAGTTCTCGGGCTGTCATGTCCCTGAAACAAGGCGTTTGCCTGTGGAATCGAACCGGCGGTCCCTACGTCCTCTCTACGCTTCTCGCAGGATTGTGCAATAAGCCAGCAGGAATTGACTAACCGCGCCCGCACCCGCGCCGTTATCTTTGATCCTGTGGCAACACACCCTCACAGTGCTTGCCGAGCATCACTTCTCAACGGGAGAGTCGAACATGTCCACCCCCATTCCCGCGAGCCATATGGCCTTTATCCGCGCCCGCACCGGGTGCAGCACCGAACTGGGTGCACGCTTGAGCAGTTTGATCGAACCGGGCCGTCAGGCTCAGGGTTGCCTGCAATTTTCGTTGCAGCATTCCCAGGTCGATCCCGATGTCTGGTTGATCTCGGGTTTCTGGAGCAGCGAGCAGGCGATGAGCGCCTACTTCAACTCGCCGGCCCTGATGATCTTCACCGAGCTGTTGAACGACATGGTCGTGCGCAGCATGGACTTCCAGACCTTCACCGATGCCTCTGCCGCCAATGCCTACGGCGAGTACCTGCAACTGGCCGGTTAATGGTTAGAATGGCCCACTTTTCCATTGGCCAGGACCTGCAACATGGCACGTAAACAATTTGCCCACCACGAAGCCGTTTCCGCCGTAGTACCGGGTGAAGGGGGCTACAGCGCCGCCGTCGCCGTCAAGGCACTTGATGGCATGGGCGCCCCGCAGTTTCACAAGATCCTGGATGGACAGACGTTCAAGACCGCCTCCGATGCCGATGATGCAGCCACCGTGCAGCTTGAACGGTTGATCGGTGTGGATGAAGAGGGTCAACTGACCTGGGCGAGCGCCGCCAGCTGAACAACGCCGACCCTCTAATGTGGGAGGGGGCTTGCTCCCGATGAGCATAGGTATCTACACAACTTTTCAGACCCTGACAAATCTCCCTGTGGTGAGCGGGCTTGTCCCGCGTTGGGCTGCGTAGCAGCCCCAAAGCCAGCCTCTACAGAGTGTCTGATACACCGCATTCTTCTTTACTGGGGCTGCTACGCAGCCCAACGCGGGACAAGCCCGCTCACCACAGTGCCCTATCTGCCGGGCGTTCAGCGTTGAGCCAAAGTTGTGTCGATACCCATGGCCATCGGGGTGTAGCCCCCTCCCACTTTTTTGGTGTATTTCAGTCAGGGTTTGCTGGCGCCTGGGCGATACATCTTGAACAACGCCTCCGGGCCCAACTGGAAGTAATCCGCCGGGCCGCCGCCGCGCAGGATCGGTTCGGCGGCGGCAGTGTCGTACACCCCATCCTTGAGCAGCCACTTGGCAATGTGCACCGCGACCACCTCGCCCAGCACCAGCCAGCTGGGCACCAACTGCTGGTCGGCGCGCTGCAGCTGGATGATCTGCGTCACCTTGCACTCGAACGACACCGGGCTCTCGCCCACTCGCGGCACGCCGACGATTTTCGACGCCACCGGTGTCAGGCCGGACAACTCGAACTCATTCACCTCCGGCGAGACGGCCGCGCAGCTCTGGTTCATCTGCTCGGCCAGCGGGCGGGTGGCCAGGTTCCACACAAACTCGCCGGTCTGTTCGATGTTGTTCAGGCTGTCTTTGCGCCCGACGCTGGAAAACCCAATGATCGGCGGAATGTAGTTGAACGCATTGAAGAAACTGTAGGGCGCCAGGTTCAGGCGGCCGTTGCTGTCGTGAGATGAAATCCAGCCAATCGGCCGTGGCCCGACAATGGCATTGAACGGGTCATGTGGCAGGCCATGGCCGTTGGCCGGTTCGTAGAAGTGGATAGCGTCAGACATGGCCGGGTTCCTGCTGCGGGGTTCTGGGAGGCAGCCATAGTGCAATCCATGGCGACGAATTTCCATCGGCCCTATGGAATTTTCATTCAGCGGCCACCTATTTTTCACAGCGGCCCGTTCAGTCTGCGCCCAAGGTCGATACCCCCTATAAGACTGAGCCTCGGAGCCTTCTACCGCATGAATAAACTTCCTCAGATCACCCTGGCGTTCTGGGTCATGAAAATCTGCGCAACCACCCTGGGCGAAACCGCCGGGGACTTGTTGTCGATGACCCTGAACGTCGGTTACGCCATCAGCTCGATGATCCTCATCAGCGTGTTCCTGGTCACTCTGGTGACACAACTCTGGTCGAAAACCTACAACCCGGTGCTGTACTGGATCGTGATCCTGTCCACCAGCACCGCCGGCACCACCATGTCGGACTTCATGGACCGCACCCTGGGCCTGGGCTACGCCACCGGGTCGATGATCCTGATCGTGATCCTGATGATCATCTTTGCGATGTGGCATCTCAGTGGTGACTCGCTGAACGTGAACAAGGTGCAGACTTTCCGAGGCGAGCTGTTCTACTGGATGGCGATCCTGTTCTCCAACACCCTGGGCACTGCGTTGGGCGACTTCCTGGCGGACGATTCGGGGCTCGGCTTTGCCGGTGGCGCCTTGTTGATTGGTTCGACCATCGCCGCGGTGCTGGCGCTCAAGTACTTCACCCAAATCTCGTCGGTGCTGTTGTTCTGGGTGGCGTTTGTACTGACCCGGCCGTTTGGTGCAACCCTGGGCGACTTCCTGACCAAGCCTCATGAAAAGGGCGGGTTGGATTTCGGCACCATTGGATCATCGGCGGTATTGGCGGCGGTGCTGGTGGTGATGATTGCCGGGGCGTCGTATGCACAGCGGCGGCATGGCCGGAGCCCGGTAGCAGAGGTGTCCTGATTCAACAGGTGGGAGCGGGCTTGCCCTAATGCCAGTCAGTTAAGCGTACATCGCCTCCTGTAGGAGCGAGCTTGCTCGCGAAAAACGTCAACGATAACGCGTGCTTCCTGAATGAACGCGGCGCCTGTGAGTTTTTCGCGAGCAAGCTCGCTCCTACAAAAAGCCTTAACTGACTGGCATTAGGGCAAGCCCGCTCCCACATTTGTTACTGCATCCAACCGTTAGTCCGTGGTGATGCGCGAATGCTTGCGTGTGTCCTTCATGGTCACATAGACCACCAGCGACACCGCAATACACGCGGTCACATACCAGTAGTAGCCGGTTTCCATCCCGATGCTCTTGAACCACAGCGCGATGTATTCAGCGGTACCGCCGAAGATCGACACGGTCAGTGCATAGGGCAGGCCTACGCCCAGGGCGCGGATTTCGGTTGGGAACAGTTCAGCCTTGACCACGGCGTTGATCGAGGTGTAGCCGCTGACGATGATCAGCGCGGCCATGATCAGGAAGAACGCGCCCCACCAGGTCTGGATAGTATGCAGGGTGGTGAGGATCGGTACGGTGAACAGGGTGCCGAGGATGCCGAAGGCGATCAGGATCGGCCGACGCCCGACTTTGTCCGACAGCCCACCGACGATCGGTTGCAGGCACATGAACAGGAACAGCGTTGCCGCCGAGATCGTGGTGGAATCGGAAATGCTCATGCCGACGGTGTTCACCAGGTACTTCTGCATGTAGGTGGTGTAGGTGTAGAAGGCCAGGGTGCCGCCCATGGTCAGGCCGACCACGGTCATCAGTTCCTTGGGGTGGCGCATCAAGGTGCGCATGGCGCTTTCCTTGGCTTTTTCCTTCTTGGTGAACGACTCGGTTTCTTCCATGCCGCGACGCAGGTACAGCGCGACCACTGCGCACAGGGCGCCGATGGCGAACGGGATACGCCAGCCCCAGTCGTACAGTTGCTCGGTGGTGAGCACTTGTTGCAACACGATCAGTACTGCTAGGGCGATAAGCTGGCCGGAGATCAGGGTCACGTACTGGAAGCTGGAGAAGAAACCGCGACGTTCCTTGGTGGCCATTTCACTCAGGTAGGTGGCCGAGGTGCCGTATTCGCCACCGACCGACAAGCCTTGCAGCAGGCGGGCGAACACCAGCAGGATCGGTGCGCCGACGCCGATGGTTTCGTAACCGGGGCTCAGGGCGATGATCAACGAGCCGAAGCACATCAGCAGGACCGACGCCATCAGTGCTGCTTTGCGACCCGCACGGTCGGCGTACAGGCCCATCAGCCAGCCACCGATCGGACGCATCAGGAAGCCCACGGCGAAGATCGCGGCGGTGTTGAGCAATTGGGCGGTGGTATCGCCTTTCGGGAAGAAGGCTTTGGCGAAGTACAGCGAGAACGCGGCGTAGACGTACCAGTCGTACCACTCGACCATGTTGCCGACCGATCCGCTGAAGATCGATTTGATGCGGCTGGTGGTGGTGCGTTCTTTGGCCGGCGCGGCCGCCGACCCCAGGGGCAAGGTGTTGGAGTTATCCATTGAAGGATCCTTCATCTAGTTGTTTTTATGGAGCGGCGCGAGCGCAGCCTGGCTGGGGCTATAGCAGGAGCTGTGCCAGGTAGATGAAGGCCCGGTCTAGAAGGGGCTCGGGTTTATTTTGAGCGGAAAGTCGCTGATGCTTTTTAGGGGGATGAGCGGAAATTCGCTCATTCATCTTTCAGGAACATGTCCCTGGCCAACCCATGGCGCTGCATCTTTTCGTTGAAGGTGCGCCGTGGCAGCTGCAACTCCGCCAGCACCGCCTTGATATCACCTTTATGCCGGGTCAATGCGGCCTTCAGGCAATGGGCCTCGAACGCCTCCTGCTGCGCGGCCAGCGATTGCCCGGCTTCGATGCCTTCCGGTTCCGGTTCGCCAAGGCCCAGCACCTGGCGTTCGGCGACGTTGGCCAGTTCGCGCACATTGCCCGGCCAGTCATGGCTGAGCAGGCGCCCCAGTTGCGCGCCGCTCAGCGGTTCCACGCTGCGACCCAGGCGCTCGGCGGCGCTTTGGGCAAAGTGATCGAACAGCAGCGGGATGTCTTCGCGGCGCTCGCGCAGAGGCGGCAGGCGCAGTTGTGCAACGTTCAGCCGATAGGCCAGGTCTTCGCGAAAGCGCCCGGCGCGGGCTTCTTCCAGCAGGTCCGGCTTGGTGGCGGCAATGATGCGTAAATCCACATGAATGCTTTGATTGGAGCCCAGACGTTCCAGCTTCTGATCCTGCAATACCCGTAACAGCTTCACTTGCTGGGCCAGGGGCATGCTTTCGATTTCATCGAGGAACAGCGTACCGCCATGGGCGTACTCCAGTTTGCCGATGCGCTTGCCCTGGGCACCGGTGAAGGCGCCGCTTTCGTGGCCGAACAGTTCGGCCTCGAACAGTTGCTCGGGAATCGCCGCGCAATTGAGCGCCACAAACGGTTTTTTCGCGCGTGGGCCGAAGTCATGCAGGCAGCGGGCGACCAGCTCCTTGCCGCTGCCGGTCTCGCCACGGATCAGCACGTTGACCGGCAAGGTCGCCAGGTCGAGTACCTGCCGGCGCAGGTTCTGCAAGCCCCGGGACACGCCGAGCAGGCTCGACTCCAACTGTGCCCGATGATCGGCCTGTTGGTGCAGGCGGCGGTTTTCCAGGATCAGCCCGCGCTTGTCCAACGCGCGGCGCAGGCTGTTGAGCAAGGCATCGGGGCTGAAGGGTTTTTCCAGGAAGTCGTAGGCGCCGTCGCGCATGGCTTCGACGGCCATCGGTACATCGCCATGCCCGGTCAGCAGGATGACGGGCAGGTCGGCGTCACGGCGTTGCACTTCGGCCAGCAGCTCCAGGCCGCTGAGCCCGGGCATGCGCACGTCGCTCAGGATCACCCCGGGAAAGTCCTTGGGCAGTTGCGCCAGGCAGGCTTCGGCGCGGCTGAACAACTGCACCTCGAACCCCGACAAGCTCAGCCATTGCTCGACGGCCGTACGAATGCTGGCTTCGTCATCGACCACAATCACCGCGTTCAACATAAGTCGGGTGTCTCCAGCGCGATAGGCAAGGTCAGGGTAAATACCGCGCCGTCGCCACGGTTACTGGCGCTCAGGCGTCCGCCCAATTCGTGCACGATAGCGTAGGAAACCGCCAGGCCCAAGCCGAGCCCGTCGCCCACCGGCTTGGTGGTGAAGAACGGGTCGAACACGCTGTTGAGGTGCTCTTCGGCAATCCCGCCGCCGCTGTCGCTGACCGTGAGTTGCCACAGTTGCTGATCGGCGTGCAGGCGGATTTTCAGGCGCTTGCGGGGTTTGTCGGCCATGGCGTCGAGGGCGTTGCGCAGCAGGTTGATCAGCACCTGTTCGAGGCGGATCGCATCGCCGCGTACCCAGGCGGGGCGGGTCAGGTCGAGCACGGTGCCGATGGCTTCATCACGCAGGCGCGCGTCGAGCAGGTGCAGGGACTGGTCGACCACGGTGGCCAGGTCGAGGCGTTCGCGCAGGCCGCTGGGGCTTTTGCGCGCAAAGGTCTTGAGATGGCCTGTGAGGGCGGCCATGCGTGTGAGCATATCGTCCAGCGGGGTCAGGGCCTTGTAGGCGTCGTCCACCCGACCGTGGTCCAGCAGCAACCGCAGGGTCGCCAACTGCATGCGCTGGGCGGTCAGCGGCTGATTGATCTCATGGGCGAGGGCGGCGGACATCTGCCCCAGCGCCGCTAACTTCGCCGATTGCACCAGGCCATCCTGGGCAGTGCGCAGGGCCTGGGTGCGCTCTTCCACAAGCTGTTCGAGTTCTTCGCGGCTGCGCTGGCGCAAACGGGCCAGGCGCCAGCGTTGGCTGAGGAACAGCACCAGGAACACCAGCGCCAGCCAGGAGCCGGCGGCGGCAAGGCCGGCGTTGCGCTGGTCCTCAAAGGCGAACTGGGGTTTGCGCAACAGGTGCAGGGTCCAGCCCTCGGCTTTCAGCGGCAGGGACTCCCAGATGTAATTGGCGTTGCCTTCGGGGCCGTTGACGCGCATCAGGTGGCTGTTTTCGTCGAAGCGTTGCAACGTCTGGGTGTCCAGCGGCTGCAGTTGTTTCTTGTCGTATTGGCGGGTGGCCTTGAGTTCGACCAGGTCGCTGGCCGACAACGGGTGCAGGTTGCGATAACGCCAGCCCGGTTGGTTGGCGATAAACACGATGCCGCGCGCGTCGCTGACCAGCAACAGGTCATCACCCTGGGCCCATTCGCGCTCCAGCTCAGGGAATTCCAGTTTCACCACCATGGCGCCAAGGAACTGCTCGTGTTCATCCAGCACGGCGCTGGAGAGGAAATACCCCGGGATCCCGGTGGTCACGCCGACTGCGTAAAAGCGCCCGGTGCCCTGGCTCTTGGTCTGGCTGAAATACGGCCGAAACCCGTAGTTGTGCCCGACATAACTGCTCGGCAAGTTCCAGTTGCTGGCGGCCACGGCCAGGCCTGTGCGGTCCATCAGTTCCAGGGTGGAGGACTGCGCCGCACCGTTGATGCGTTCGAGCTTGCGGTTGAGCAGGTCCTGGGTGCCGGCGTCCAACGGGCCTTTGAGCGCGTTGATCATCTCCGAGTCCAGCGCCAGCACAGCGGGCAGGGCGCGGTAGCGTTCGATCAGGGTGTGCAGGGAATTGGCGTACAGCGCCAGTTGCTGGTTGGCGCGTGCCGCATCGTCCACCAACGCCTGGCGTTCGGCATGGCGTGTGGCCAAGGCAGCGGCCAGCAACGCACCGGCGATGATCAGCAGGGAATAGCAGGTCAGGCGCAGGGGACGAGGGATCACGATCATACGGTGATGGGCAGGCACGGTAAGGGGAGTGCACCATAGCATGAGCGGCTTGGGTCTTGTGGTGAGGGGCTGTCGTGGCTGAAGGGGAGAGTGGGTTTATTGTGGTGAGCGGGGCAAGCCCGCTCACCACAATAAACCCGCTTGCCATAGGTGAATCAGCAGGCAATAAAAAAGCGACCGGGCCATGGGCCGCAGTCGCCTTTATCCTTGCGGGAAAGTGCTTACTGCACTTCTACCGCCAGGCTTTCACTGATCTTTTTCTGCCAGATGGCCGGACCGGTGATGTGGACGGATTCGCCCTTGCTGTCCACCGCAACGGTGACCGGCATGTCTTTCACGTCGAACTCGTAGATCGCTTCCATACCCAGTTCGGCGAAGGCCACCACACGCGACTTCTTGATGGCCTGCGCCACCAGATAAGCAGCGCCGCCCACGGCCATCAGGTACACGGCCTTGTGGTCCTTGATCGCTTCGATCGCGGTAGGGCCACGCTCGGATTTGCCGATCATGCCCAGCAGGCCGGTTTGCTCGAGGATCTGACGGGTGAACTTGTCCATCCGCGTCGCGGTGGTCGGGCCAGCCGGGCCAACCACTTCTTCGCGCACCGGATCAACCGGGCCGACGTAGTAGATAAAGCGACCCTTGAGGTCCACCGGCAGGTTTTCGCCCTTGTTCAGCATCTCGACCATGCGCTTGTGCGCGGCGTCGCGACCGGTGAGCATCTTGCCGTTGAGCAGCACGGTTTCGCCCGGCTTCCAGCTCTGCACTTCTTCCGGGGTCAGGGTGTCGAGGTTGACGCGACGGGCCGATGGACCGGCTTCCCAGACGATTTCCGGGTAGGCGTCCAGCGGTGGCGCTTCCAGCGACGCCGGGCCCGAACCGTCGAGCACGAAGTGCGCGTGACGGGTGGCGGCGCAGTTGGGGATCATGCACACCGGCAGCGAAGCGGCGTGGGTCGGGTAGTCCATGATCTTCACGTCGAGCACGGTGGTCAGGCCACCCAGGCCCTGGGCGCCGATGCCCAGTTGGTTGACCTTCTCGAACAGCTCCAGGCGCATCTCTTCGATACGGTTCTGCGGGCCGCGCTTTTTCAGCTCGTGGATGTCGATGGATTCCATCAACACTTCCTTGGCCATCACCGCGGCTTTTTCGGCGGTGCCGCCGATGCCGATGCCGAGCATGCCCGGTGGGCACCAGCCGGCGCCCATGGTCGGAACGGTCTTGAGCACCCAGTCGACGATCGAGTCGGACGGGTTGAGCATGGCCATTTTCGACTTGTTCTCGGAACCGCCGCCCTTGGCCGCCACATCCACTTCCACGGTGTTACCCGGGACGATGGAGTAGTGGATCACGGCCGGGGTGTTGTCCTTGGTGTTCTTGCGTGCGCCGGCCGGGTCGGCCAGGATCGATGCGCGCAGGACGTTTTCCGGCAGGTTGTAGGCGCGACGCACGCCTTCGTTGATCATGTCGTCCAGGCCCATGGTGGCGCCATCCCAACGTACGTCCATGCCCACGCGCACGAACACGGTGACGATACCGGTGTCCTGGCAGATCGGGCGATGGCCGGTGGCGCACATGCGCGAGTTGATCAGGATCTGCGCGATGGAGTCACGGGCTGCCGGCGATTCTTCGCGCAGGTAGGCCTCGTGCATCGCCTGGATGAAATCAACGGGGTGGTAGTAGGAAATGAATTGCAGGGCGTCGGCAACGCTCTGAATCAGGTCGTCTTGCTTGATCACGGTCATGAGTCGCGCTCCTCTATAAGGGAACATTCAATAAAGGTGGGCTCAGTGGGGTGCATCGGTCGGCTGAGTCCACCTTTCCAAGGCACGCCAAGTGGTGCAGGCGCGACGCTAAAAAGGCGCGGCAGTATAACCCGGCACGGTGGCCGATACACCCGACTATGGTCAAACTGTCGCAGGCATGATTCCCTGTGCGCACCCCTTGTGATTGAGTCCTTCCATGCCTGAACTGTACGTCGGCGAACGCCATTGGTCGGTAGCCACCGGCAGCAACCTGCTGGATGCCTTGAACCAGGCGGGTGTGGCTGTGCCCTACAGTTGCCGTGCCGGCAGTTGCCATGCGTGCCTGGTGCGGTGCCAGGGCGAGGTCGAGGACCGTCAGCCCGCTGCCTTGAGCCCGGCACAACGCCAGGAGGGCTGGCGCCTGGCGTGCCAGTGCCAGGTGATCGGCGATCTGCAGGTCGAGGCGTTCGACCCGCTGCGGGACGGCCTGCCGGCCCAGGTGGTGGGGGCCGATTGGTTGAATGCCTCGGTGCTGCGCCTGCGGCTGCAACCGGAGCGTGGACTGCGGTATCGCGCCGGGCAGCACCTGGTGTTGTGGGCCGGGCAGGTGGCACGGCCTTATTCCCTGGCCAGCCTGCCTCAGGAGGATGCATTCCTGGAGTTTCATATCGATTGCCGCCAGCCCGGCGCATTCAGCGATGCCGCGCGAGCCTTGTCGGTGGGTGATCGCCTGCGCCTGGGAGAATTGCGTGGCGGCGCGCTGCAATACGATCCCGACTGGCAATCCCGGCCGCTGTGGCTGCTGGCTTCCGGTACCGGCCTGGGGCCGCTGTGGGGTGTGCTGCGCGAGGCGTTGCGCCAGGATCACCAGGGCGCCATCCGTATGATTCACCTGGCCCATGATGCCGACGGTCATTACCTGGCCGGACCCCTGGCCGAACTGGCTGCGCATCATCCGAACCTGACGTTGGAGCTGTGGACTGCGGCCGAGTCGGCCCAGGCATTGGCGCAACTGCGGCTTGTTTCCCGGCAAACCCTGGCCTTACTCTGCGGGCATCCTGTCAGCGTCGAGGCCTTCTCCAAGCGCCTGTTCCTGGCGGGACTGCCGCGCAATCAACTGCTGGCCGATGTGTTCCTGCCCCGTGGTTGAGTGCTGAATTCCACTGCCGTGAGACTCGCCATGACCGACGCCATCCTGCTGCAACGCGAGCGCGGGCTGCTGACTCTGCAGCTCAATCGCCCGGACAAGAAAAACGCCCTGACCCGAGCCATGTACAGCCAATTGGCCGAGGCGTTGGAGCAGGCCGATGCGGACCCGCAGGTCAATGCCGTGCTGATCCAGGGCAGCAGCGAGTGTTTTACGGCCGGTAACGATATAGGCGATTTTCTCGAGCAACCGCCCGGTGACCTCGACAGCCCACCGTTTCACTTTATGAAAAGCCTGCTCAACTGCCGCAAGCCGGTGATCGCAGCCGTAGCGGGTGCGGCGGTGGGGATCGGCACGACCCTGCTGCTGCATTGCGACCTGGTGTACATCAGCCGCGATGCCCGGTTGCGCATGCCGTTCGTCAATTTGGGGTTGTGTCCGGAGTTTGGGTCGAGCCTGATCCTCCCGCGTTTACTGGGGCACGCGAAGGCGGCTGAACTGCTGTTGCTGGGTGAGGGCTTCAGCGGCGAACAAGCGGCCGCGTGGGGGATTGCCACCGAAGCGTTGGGTAGTGGCGAAGCGGCATTGGCCAAGGCGCGGGAAATGGCCGAGCGCTTTGAAACCCTGGCGCCGGGAGCGGTGCAGGTCTGCAAGCAGTTGATGAAGAGCGTGGACCGTGAGCAGTTGCGGCAAGTGATCGAGGAAGAGGGGGCGTTGTTTGTGCAGCGCTTGAAGTCGCCGGAAGCGATTGCGGCGTTGTCGGGGTTTATGGACAGGCGCTAACCCCATGTGGGTGCGACGATTCGACATGCTCCCTGCCACACGGAAAGCAAAAAGCCCCGCCATTCACATGGCAGGGCTTTTGTTTTTCAGCCTGTCACTCAGACCATTGGGTCGCCAACGTGCAGGATCTTCATGCCGTTGGTGCCGCCGATGGTGTGGTAGCTGTCGCCTTTGGTCAGGATGACCCAGTCGCCTTTCTCCACTACGCCGCGCTTGATCAACTCGTCGATGGCCGCCTGGCTGACTTCATGGGGCGGCAACGACGCCGGGTCGAACGGCACGGTGTATACGCCACGGAACATGGCCGCACGGGCCTGGGTTTCGCGGTGCGGGGAGAACGCGTAGATCGGTACCGAAGAACGGATACGCGACATGATCAACGGCGTATAGCCACTTTCGGTCAGGGCAATGATCGCTTTCACGCCCGGGAAGTGGTTGGCGGTGTACATGGCGGCCAGGGCAATGCTCTGGTCGCAGCTTTCGAACACTTTGCCGATGCGGTGGCTGGAGGTCTTGCTGGTCGGGTGCTTTTCGGCACCGACGCAGATACGCGCCATGGCCTGCACGGCTTCCAGTGGGTACGGGCCGGCGGCACTTTCGGCCGAGAGCATCACGGCGTCGGTGTAGTCGAGCACGGCGTTGGCCACGTCGGACACTTCGGCGCGGGTCGGCATCGGGTTCTGGATCATCGACTCCATCATCTGGGTCGCGACGATCACCGCTTTGTTGTGGCGGCGTGCGTGCAGGATGATCTTCTTCTGGATACCGATCAGTTCGGCGTCACCGATTTCCACACCCAGGTCGCCACGGGCAACCATCACCGCGTCGGACGCCTTGATCAGGCCGTCGAGGGTTTCATCATCGGCCACGGCTTCGGCGCGCTCGATCTTCGCCACCAGCCAGGCGGTACCGCCGGCTTCGTCGCGCAGTTTACGGGCGTATTCCATGTCGGCAGCGTCGCGCGGGAAGGATACGGCGAGGTAGTCCACTTCCATTTCAGCGGCGAGCTTGATGTCGGCCTTGTCTTTTTCAGTCAGGGCTGGGGCGGTCAAGCCACCGCCGCGACGGTTGATGCCTTTGTGATCGGACAGCGGACCGCCGATGATCACGGTGCAATTCAGTTCGGTCGGGGTCGCGGTGTCGACGCGCATCACCACGCGACCGTCGTCCAGCAGCAGCTCGTCACCGACGCCGCAATCCTTGACCAGGTCCGGGTAGTCGATACCCACGACGTCCTGGGTGCCTTCGGTCAGCGGGTGGCTGGTGGAGAAGGTGAATTTGTCACCGATCTTCAGCTCGATACGCTTGTTGGCGAATTTGGCGATACGGATTTTCGGGCCTTGCAGGTCACCCAGCAGTGCGACGAAGCGGCCATGTTTGGCGGCCAGGTCACGCACCAGCTTGGCGCGAGCCTTGTGCTCGTCCGGGGTGCCGTGGGAGAAGTTCAGACGGGCAACGTCCAAACCAGCCAGAATCAGCTGTTCGAGGACTTCCGGCGAGTTGCTTGCCGGGCCAAGGGTGGCGACGATTTTGGTACGACGGACGGACATGCACAGACTCCTGAGTTCAAGCGCTGAGGAAGGCTACTATGCTCTTTGGTTGTAGTCATTGTTCGTTTGCACTACTTATCGACGATTCGCTTGTTTTCGCGCCGGTTGAATAGATGAACATCCTTGAAGATTTTTGACGAGGGGTCGATACACTGCACAAGACAGGAGAACCTTCATGCGAATTTTGCTCATTGCTGCCCTTGCCGTCAGTGTTGTCGGCTGCACCCGTTGGTCGATGGACCACCATTTGAACAATGCCTACCGTGCATACAAGGTCGGGGATTGCGAGCGCGTCACCTTGGAGCTATCCCAGGTCGACCGCGAGAGCCGTACACGGCGTTATGTACAGCCGGAAGTTTCGATGTTGCGCGGGCAATGCCTGGAACGCCAGAAACTGTTCGTCGACGCCGTGCAAACCTATCAATTCATCATTAACCAGTACCCGTCGAGCGAGTACGCCTACCGTGCCCGCGCGAGGCTGGATACCTTGCAGCAACTGGGCCATTACCCCGGTGCGAGCGTGGCACAGCCGCGGCCCGCCTCTTTGTAATGGCATTCGTCATTTAATAACTGGCCCGTTGCCAGTCTTGGGCTATTCTTTCAACGTTCGTTTGTACAAGTTTCTATTCGAACGGATGCAGGGCCCGGATTCGGCAGCTGTCGAGTGACAAAATGTTGTCCGTTGTCACACCGAGATCCAGGGAGAGCGAGCAATTGCGCTCGTTCCGAATCACTGGCACGGCCAGAGTCATGGCCACTGGATGGCGATCTCACCATGTTTACCGACCGACGGATCGAGCGGCATCAACTACCGTATTTCCTGCAAGTGTTTAACCGTGTCACCGACAAACCCATAGGTTTTTTGGGTAACGTCTCTGACGACGGGCTGATGTTGGTCAGCCAGTTACCCATGATGGTCGATGTGGACTTCGAGTTGCGCTTGAAGATACCCGGGGCTGACGACACGTTCCATGTCATTGACATCACCGCGACCTGCCTGTGGAGCCATGAAGATATCAACCCGCAGCACTATGATTCCGGGTTCAGCGTGCTTGAAGCCCCCGAGGAATATGGGCAACTGATCAACGTGCTGTTGCAGTACTTCAGTTTTGATTCCTTGGAGGCTTCGGCCTAGAAGCGGCGCGCTGTCGACGCGGCCGGGGTGCTGCTGTCCCTGCCGCAGTCGTGCGCTTTTTTAGAATACTCCGGCTTTCTTCCAACCCAGGTAGCGTGTCACCAGGGCCGCGCCCATTTCTGATGGCAACGTATCCAACGCCGACAGGCCGTGGGCGTTCATGCGGTCATGCAATTCATCCCGAGTATTGAGGTAGTCGACAGTGCCGCTGTAGGCCAGGGCTTCGGGCAAGGTTTGTACGGGGGATTGGCGCAGTCGATCGAGTACTTCCTCACGCATACTCGCCACCAGCACCCGATGTTGACGACTGATGCGCTTGACGGCGGAGAGCAGGGCTTCGTCGTCCTCATCCCGCAGGTTGCTGACAATAATGACCAATGCCCGACGTTTCTGCCGGGCCAGCAGTTGGCTGGCCGCTGCCTGGTAGTCGGCGGTTCGGCGGCTGGTGTCCAGGTCATAGACCGTATTGAGCAACAGATTCAATTGGCTGCTGCCCTTGACCGGTGCCAGGTAGCGTGGCTGGTCAGTGGCAAAGGTGCACAACCCCACCGCATCGCCCTGGCGCAGGGCCACATAACTGAGCAGCAGGCAGGCATTGAGGGCGTGGTCGAAATGGGACAGCTCGTCATCCTGGCTGCGCATGCGTCGGCCGCAATCGAGCATGAACACGATCTGCTGGTCGCGCTCGTCCTGATACTCCCGGGCGATGGGGGTACGTTGCCGAGCGGTCGCTTTCCAATCGATTTGTCGCAGGCTGTCGCCCTCACGAAACTCGCGCAGCTGATGAAACTCCAGTCCCAATCCTCGTCGTTGCCGTTGACGTACCCCCAGTTGGCTCAGCCAGTTATCCACACCCAGCAGTTGTGCCCCGTACAGGCGGGCGAAGTCCGGATAGACGCGGGTGGCATCCTTGGTTTCGATAAAGCGCCGTGCAGACCAGAGCCCCAAGGGACTGGGCAGGTGGATTTCGCAGCGACTGAACGCGAAATGCCCACGCCGCAAGGGGCGCAGACGATAACCCAGCTCACTGCGTTCACCAGGGTGCAGTTCGATGGACTGGGGCAGGTTTTCCACGCCCAGCCCGTCGGGGACGTGATCGAACACCTGCACTGTCAGCGCCTGTGGGTAGTCATGTTCCAGGGACAGGCGGACTTCGCCCCAGCGCCCCAGCGCCAGGCTGCCGGGCATCTGCCGGTGCACGCGTGGTGAGGGTCGGCGGCGCAGTCGCAGTGCGTCGAGCATGGCCAGCAGCAACAGCGCCAGGAGCAAGCCCCATGTTATTGAGTGCAAGGTCTCGGGTACCTTGAACTGCAAGGCGGCCGCAGCGCCCAGCAGGATACTCAAGCCCAGCAGTACGCTGAGCCAGGCTAATAACAGACGGGTCGGTTTCATGGACGGGTCATTGCCGGGGGGCCGGAATCTGGTCCAGCAGCTGCTTGAGCACCTGGTCGACCTCCAGCCCGTCTATATCCAGTTCTGGCGCAAGGCGTACCCGATGACGCAGTACCGCCAGGGCACAGCCCTTGATGTCATCCGGTGTGACGAACTCGCCTGCGCGTAACAAGGCCCGTGCGCGGGCGCCGCGTACCAGGGCGATGGAGGCTCGCGGGCCGGCGCCTATGGCCAGTCCCGGCCAACTGCGGGTTGCTCGCGCCAGGCGCACGGCATAGTCGAGCACGTGTTCATCCAGGGGCAGTTCACTGGCGATCCGTTGCAGCTGCAGCACGTCCTCGGCCTCCAGCACGGTGCGCAACGGTTGCACGTCCAGCATGTCGGCCCGTGATGAGCGTGTCACTTCGCGCACCATATCCAGTTCCTGCTGCGCATCGGGGTAGTCCATGCGTACCTTGAGCATGAAACGGTCCAGTTCGGCTTCCGGCAGGGGGTAGGTGCCTTCCTGTTCGATGGGATTTTGCGTGGCAAGTACCATGAACGGCTGGCCAATGGGCAGCGCCTCGCCTTCGAGGGTGACTTGCCGTTCCTGCATGGCTTCGAGCAGGGCTGCCTGGGTCTTGGCCGGAGCGCGGTTGATTTCGTCGGCCAGCAACAAGTGGGTGAATACGGGCCCCTTGCGCAGCTTGAACTGTTCGGTGTGCAGGTCGTACACCGCGTGGCCGGTGACATCGCTCGGCATCAGGTCCGGGGTGAACTGGATCCGCGCGAATTCGCCGTCAAAGCAACGGGCCAGGGCACGTACCAGCAAGGTCTTGCCCAGCCCGGGGACACCCTCGAGCAATACGTGGCCGCCGGCGATCAGCGCGGTGAGTACATCATCGATTACCTGATCCTGCCCGATCACCGCCTTGCGCAGTTCAATGCGCAGGGCCTGGGCCTGCTGGCTGGCGCGTTGCAGAGAGTCGCCGGGCAGGGTGTTAGCGCTGGGAAATTCGCTCATAGGGCATTCCTGAGGGTTTGCAGGCACGCCACCTGCCGGCTGAAATCGGCACTGGAAAGCCGTTTCGTCGGGAGTGGGCCGAGGGCCTGGCTGATGACGTGGGAGGGTTGGCGCGTCAGGTGGGCAAGTACTCGCCCCTGTTCCGTATTGTCGAGATGTTCAAAGCCAGGATGACGCCGCCGTGCGGCGCGCAGGATGTCGCGCTGCAAGGCCTGCAACAGTGTGCCTTGGCCGCTGCGACGCAGCAGGAAGTCGGCGCTGGCTTTCAGATGCTCCTGCAATTGCCGGCGTGCCTTGGGGGCGGGCGCCTGGATTGGGCCCTGGCGCATACCTGCCTGCCAGAGTGCCAGGGCAATCAGGGCAATGAGCGCCACCAACGCCTGGGGGAAATAACGCAGCAGCAGGGTGAACAGGTCATCTACGTCGCCGTTGAACAACAAGGTTACGGCAGTGCCCTGGGTCAGATGCCACAGCAGCCAGGCATTGTCGTGTTTGCCAATGTCCGGCGTTTTCCACAGCTCGCTGTCGGTGATCACTGTTACGCGGCCTTGCCCGAGGTCGAGTTGCATCAAGTGGCTCGACCGCGCGCTATTGGCTGAAAATTGTGCCAGGTGCTTGGGGTCGATGAGATTGAAGTCGGTGTCGAAACTGAAATAGACCGGGGCTGTGTCGTTGTCGACATACAGTTTGGTCAGGTCCGGTGCTTTATTTTTGCGGGTCGGGGCCGGGGCGGGGGCGTCGGGTTCATCGCTGAGGACTTGGTGGATAGGCAGGCGATCGAGCAGCAGGTCGCCGCTCTTGCCGGTTTCGTCGTCCCACAGGGCCTCGGCGACTACCAGTAGATGGCCGCCGGACCTGGCCCAGTCCAGGAGTTGCCCTGCCTGGCGTGGCGACATGTTGCCGCGTTCGCCCAGCAACAGCAGGCTGTTGCCCTTGGCGGGCAGGCTCGCCAGGCGTTCCAGGCCATTGGCGCGCTCCACGGCCAAGCCTTGCAGGCGCAGAAAGTGTTCGGCTGCCAGGTAAGGATTGGCCTGGGCTTCCGGGGAGGGGCCGCGGTCCACCACTTCTTCATAGGGGATCGCTTTGCTCCATGCGTAAAAACCGCCCGCTCCAAGCAGGCACGCCAACAGCAGCCCCACCCACAGTAATGGCCGGTTCATCGGACGCCTCCCGCACTGAACAGGGCACGCCAATCGTTGCACAATGTCTGCTGGACTGAGACCGGGGGCAGGTGATGGCCATAGGCGAGGTTTTGCCAGTGCCGCGTCAATTCATCACTGAAGGCCAGCAACTGCGGCTGCTGCAATTGGTGAACCCGTTGCAGGATCTGGCCTTCGGTGTCAGCACTTTTAAGGGGCAGGTTGAAGTCATGCAGCAACCTGCTCAGCAGGCCACGATACAAAAGGCCGAGGGCCTCCCGTGGCTGGGTAGACCAGAGTTGCTCGGCGGCGCTGGCGATATCCTCGGGCAGGGTCTCGGCGCCCAGTTCCAGGCCGAACAATTGCGCGGGTGGTGGTTTCGCTGCTTTGGGTGTACGTGCCCCGCGCAGGCTGACAAAGGTGTGCAACCAGTCCCGATAACGCCAGGCCAGCAGGGCCACACCACCGATCAGCAGGCTCCATAACAGCACTTCCAGGCCTTGGGCGACAGGCTTGAACGTGTTGCTGTTGAGGTTGTCCAGCAGCGCTTGCAGCCACGCCGGAAGTTTGCCGTCACTGTGTGCCTTGTTTTTAACGACGGGCTTTTCTTCGCCAAAGCGATAGCGGGTGACGGTTTCCGGATTTTTGAAGGGCGGCTTGTCCAGCAGCGACTTGATGGACTGGCTTGCGCTTTGGGGAGGTAGTGGCTTGGCGTCATCCGCCATGGCGGGCAGGTTGAATGGCAGCAAGGTCAGCCCGATCACCAGCACTAACAGTGGCGCCACACTGCTCAGACGCTGGCGCAGGCGGCGGAATACCAGCTCCAGGTCCCACGCCTCCAGCAGGGTGCGGCGATTGAGATAAAGGCTGAAACCACAGGCAACATAGATGGGCTCCCAAAACACCAGGATCAAGGCGTAGAAGGCGTTGCTCAAGTGTTCCAGCCAGACCCCCTCGGAGCCCGTCGCCAGCGCCAGCCGTTGCCAATCCCAATCCAGTTCAAGCTGTTGCGGAATGAATAGATAGAACAGCGCCATGCAGCCGAACCACAGGCCGATTTCCAGGTGCACCCCAACGGTGGTCAACCAGCGCGCGGCTCCTGCATTGCGCTGCAGCAGCACGCCCAGGCGTTTCTGGCGCGCCTGGCCGTCCAGGCCTTCGAGCTGGCTGACCGGCATTACAAAACTGCGGCTGAGGCTAAGTCGGCGCCAGGTCAGGCTGGCCAGCAGTTGGTGGTTAAGCAGTCTTGGCCATTCGCGCACGGCCTGCTTAAGGCTGGGTGTTTCGCCGAACAGGGCTTTGGAGAGGATATATAAAGGCAAGCGGTCGAACGCCGGTTTGAGCCACCAGAACAGGAACATGGCTGTGGACGGGTATTTCCATAGCAACGCGGTAAGCAGGGCAAAAACCGGCAGGGTCACCAGCGCCCAACTGCTCACCAATAGCAGGCGATGTTCCCGGGCCATTAATACCCCAAGGTCCATGGCCTCCCATGCGGTACGCGGGCGAATCGCCACGCTGGCATTACTCAGGCGCATGGCGAGTCCGTCCGGCAAGGGTCAGGTAAGCCGCCACCAGCAGCCAGAGTGCAGCACCCACCAGGTATTTGATCCAAGGGGCGATCTGGGTGGTGGAAGACCAGTAGGCCTCGATAAATGCTGCGATCAGCAGGAACACCATGACACCGCACAGCAATTGCACACTCTTGCGCGCTGCGAGCCGCAGAGATTCGCCACGGGTCAGTTGCCCCGGGGCGATCAACGCCCAGCCCAGTTGCAAGCCTGCGGCACCGGCGAGTGCTATGGCCGTCAACTCAAAGGCCCCATGGCCGATGACAAATGACCAGAAGGTCTGCCCATAGCCGATTTCGGTCAGGTGCCCGGAAACCGCGCCGATGATCAGCCCGTTGAATATCAGGAAAAACACACTGCCCAGGCCGAACAGCAAGCCGGCGGCAAATGTCTGAAAGGCGATACCGATGTTGTGCATGACGTAGTAGCCAAACATCATCCAGTCTTCGCTCGACGCACGTTCGGCGGCGCGCCCCAGCCGGCTGGCCTCGGGGTCATACATGCCCTGCATCTCTGCCACCTGCTGGGGGCTGACAATGCTGTAGATCAGGTCGGGGAACAGGTAGACCAGCAGGGCAATGCCCAGCAGGCTGCCAAAGAACAGCAGGCTGGCAATCAACACGAAACGCCACTGTTCTCGCACCAGACGCGGAAAATCGGCCAGGACGAAACTCAGCACGTTCGCGGCCAATTGGCTGCGGTGGCGATACAGTTGTTGATGGCCGCGCAATGCCAGTTGTTGCAGGGGATCCACCAGGTAACTGCTGTAGCCGCGCTCCTGGGCGAGGGCCAGGAGCTGGCATAGACGCCGGTATTGATGAGGGAAATCGGCCATATCACTGGCCTTGGCCTTGCCGTGTTCCAACTGCTTCAGTTGTTCGGCAAAAGCTTGCCATTGGTGTTGGTAACGGCTTTCGAAAAGACTCTGCTTCATGTCGGCCCCAGCAGGCCGCGGGCCACACCGTTGAGTTGCTCCACGGCGCGGGCCGGGGACACCTGCAGCGGCGTCGCGAGGATCGAGGCGAGTTCGTGTACCCGTTCAGGGGACAGTTCGCCCTGGCGTTCGGCGAAGCCAAGAATCGCTCGCTGTTCACTCAGGTCCAGGGCAAACGGCAAGCGCAGGGCTGCAGCTTGGGGCACCTGGGGACGTGCCAGAGGCTGTTCGCGGTAGACCACCAAGGTGCCAGCGGCCAGGTCGCCAAGGCGTTTGAAATGAGGATGTTGCAGGCAACTGATTGCGCCGAGAAAGTAGCCGAAAGGCAGCATGTCGACAAACCGCAGGAGGTTGCGGATCAGCGACGCCGACCAGCCTATGGGGGTACCGTCGTCCTGCACGACCCGCAAGCCCATGACCTGTTTGCCCGGTGAGCAGCCCTGGTTGAGTACCTCGAACAGCACCATGTACCACCAACTGACCAGGAACAGCAGAAGCGACCCCAGGCCAACACCTATATTGCCGAGCAACGCCAATGGCACCAGCAGCACGCCCATGATCACTGCACGTGCGCCGAGGTCGAAGGCAAATGCCAGCGCCCGTGGCACCAGGCCGGCTGGGCGCAGCGGCAGGTCGATGCCCTCCGGGGTCTCGATCTGGTAGAGGGTGTCCAATGGGGCTGATGGCATCGCGATCCTTGGCAGTGCAGAGCGGCTGGAGACACGGATGCTAACAGTGTCGGTGATGGAAGCAACTACTCAAGGTTTTGCTGGATGTTTGTACAGTAGAATTGGTGCTGGCCCCGAACACGGCTGAACGCCTAGACTTCGTCGATCTTCAGCACAGGAATAGCCCGTGACCTCCATTTTCTGGTACGACTATGAAACCACCGGCATCAACCCGCGCAGCGATCGCCCACTGCAGGTTGCCGGCATTCGTACGGACCTCGATCTCAACGAGGTCGGTCCGCCGGTCAATCTTTACTGCCAGCCCAGCGACGACATCCTGCCCCATCCCGCCGCCTGTGCCATTACCGGCATCACCCCTGTAACACTGGCGGAAAAAGGCCTGGCCGAGGCCGATTTCATGACCCGTGTACATGCCGAACTGGCGGCCCCGGGGACATGCGGCGCAGGCTACAACACCTTGCGGTTTGACGACGAAATGACGCGCTACAGCCTGTATCGCAATTTTTTCGACCCCTACGCGCGGGAGTGGCAGGGCGGTAACAGCCGCTGGGACCTGATCGACGTGGTTCGCACTGCCTACGCCCTGCGCCCGGAAGGCATCGAGTGGCCCCAGCAGGACGGGCGCGTGACCCTCAAGCTTGAGCGCCTGACCGCCGCCAACGGGATTGACCACGGCCAGGCCCACGATGCGTTATCCGACGTGCGTGCCACCATCGCCCTGGCTCGCCTGGTGCGCGAGAAGCAGCCCAAGCTGTACGACTGGCTGTTTCAACTGCGCAGCAAGCAACGGGTGATGGACCAGGTGCGCTTGCTGCAACCCATGGTGCATATCTCCGGACGTTTTTCTGCCGAGCGTCATTACCTGGGGGTCGTGCTGCCCCTGGCCTGGCACCCGCGCAACCGCAATGCGCTGATTGTCTGCGACCTTGGGCTCGATCCCCAGGGGCTGCTGGACCTGGATGCCGCTGCCTTGCGCCAACGCCTGTACACCCGTCGTGAGGACCTTGCCGAGGGCGAGCTGCCGGTGCCGCTCAAGTTGGTGCATATCAACCGTTGCCCCGTGGTCGCGCCCTTGAACGTACTGCGGGCCGAGGATCGTGAACGCCTGCAATTGGATATGGATATTTGCCAGGCGCGGGCGCTGCGGCTAACTGACGCACAGGCACTTTGGCGCGATAAGTTGGCAGTCATTTACGCCGAGGAAGATTTTGCACCGAGTTCAGACCCGGAACAGCAGCTTTACGAGGGTTTTATCGGGGATCGTGATCGACGCTTATGCGAGCAAGTCCGGGCGGCTGAGCCTGCGCAATTAGCCAGCCAGCAGTGGCCTTTTGATGATCACCGTTTGCCTGAATTATTGTTTCGCTACCGGGCGCGTAACTTCCCCGATACGCTGAACAGCGAGGAGCTACAACGCTGGAAACTTTTCTGTCAGCAACGTTTGGCAAATCCTGAATTCGGCGCGCCGAATACCTTGGAGGCATTTAATCACGCTCGGCAGGAGTTGGCCGTTAGTGCGACGCCGTTTCAGCAGCAGGTGCTGGAGCAATGGCAGAGATATGCTGACTCTTTAGCCGCTCGTGTGAATCGGTAATAGCGGTTTGTAGAAAAGACGGTCAATAAAAAACGCCAGCAAGCTGGCGTTTTTAATGGGTCGCGTATCAAGCGCAGACCGGGTGAGGCTTAGCCCAGCAGGGTAGCCCAGCCTTCAACCACGTCACCGCCCCACTTGGCTTTCCACTCTTTCAGGGTTTTGTGGTTACCGCCTTTGGTTTCAATCACTTCGCCGTTGTGCGGGTTCTTGTATTGCTTGACCTTGCGAGCACGCTTGGTACCGGTAGTTTTCACGGCGCCACGGGGTGCTTTAACTTTCGACTCTGGATCCAGCAGCGCGATGATGTCACGCAGGGATTTGGAGTATTCACCCATGAGGGTGCGCAGTTTGCCTTCGAATTCCAGCTCGGTTTTCAGTTTGTCATCTTGGGACAGGTTCTTCAAACGAGCTTGCAGCTCTTTGATAGCTTCTTCGGTGGCACGGTATTCGTTGATCAGAGACATGTGGACTACCTTATGTAGAACGCTGATTGACAGGGATAGTGGCCCAATAATAGTCAGGCGGTTTCCCCAAGTAAACATTTAAGCGCGTATTCAGGTGAATTACTTTGAATGTTTGTGAAGACGCTATGCAATCGAGTTAATTAGTAGGGGGCTACCCCGAAAATAATCTCCTTGAAATTTGCATAATTGCTGCAGCGTGCGCTGTTCATTGATATAGCGATGGTAAAACCATGCGCTATTAAGGGACGTGGCCAGGGCAACGGATCAGAATAAGGCTCATCGAATACTGCAGTTTTTCTGCACAATCGCTAGAATGGCGGCCTTTGCGAAGTTCTGGAGTTCCCCCCTAATGCGCACTTTTCGGCTGGTGATTGCTTGCCCGGACCGGGTCGGCATCGTTGCCAAAGTCAGTAACTTTCTGGCCTCCCACAACGGCTGGATCACCGAGGCGAGCCATCACTCGGACAACCTCAGCGGTTGGTTCTTCATGCGTCACGAAATCCGTGCCGACACGCTGCCCTTTGGTCTTGAAGCGTTCCGCGAGGCATTTGCGCCCATCGCAGAAGAGTTTTCGATGACCTGGCACATCACCGACACCGAGCAGAAAAAGCGCGTGGTGTTGATGGCCAGCCGCGAATCCCACTGCCTGGCCGACTTGCTGCACCGCTGGCACAGCGACGAGCTGGACTGCGAGATCGCGTGCGTGATCTCCAACCATGACGACCTGCGCAGCATGGTCGAGTGGCATGGCATTCCCTATTACCATGTGCCGGTCAACCCGCAGGACAAGGAGCCGGCATTCGCCGAGGTCTCTCGCCTGGTCAAGCAGCATGAGGCCGACGTGGTTGTGCTGGCTCGCTACATGCAAATCCTGCCGCCTGAGCTGTGCCGCGAATACGCAGGCAAGGTGATCAACATTCACCACAGCTTCCTGCCTTCGTTCGTGGGGGCCAAGCCTTACCACCAGGCTTCCCTGCGTGGCGTGAAGTTGATTGGCGCAACCTGCCATTACGTCACTGAAGAGCTGGATGCCGGTCCGATCATCGAGCAGGACGTGGTGCGTGTCAGCCACAGTGACAGCATTGAGGACATGGTGCGGTTTGGCCGTGATGTCGAGAAGATGGTGCTGGCCCGTGGCCTGCGCTATCACTTGGAAGACCGCGTGCTGGTGCACGGCAACAAGACGGTCGTATTCTGATTCAAGCGTCTTGGTTGAACAAAGAAGGGCCTGGGCGTTAAATCGCTGCAGGCCCTTTTTCATTCCCCGCACTTTTCAGGACCAGGCCATGACCGACCCACTTGATAAAGCCACGTCCAAGGCGCCTGCTACGTTGGGTGAGGGCTGCCTGAGTCGTTACGACCCGGAGGCGCTGGAGCCGGAAGACGGTACGGACTTTCCGGGAGCAGCCGAGCTGTGGGAGCAATTGCACGAGGCCGATGAATTGCCCGTTTCCCCTGGCCGAGGTGCTTGAGCGACCACCTGTTCAGCCAGCCAGGCAGCCTTGGTCAGCGGTGTTCGCCCTGCGTTGAGTAAGCGTTGTACGGTTTCAAGCCAATAGCAGCGAGAGAATGCGTGGCGCATGTCCACCGGGTGCACGCCCAGGCGAATCACCGGGGCGGCGTGCCAGCGCTGTTCGCGACGATCGCTGATGACTCTGGACACCCCTCGGCGCCATGCACTGCGCGCACTCCAGGTCAGGCCCGGGGCGTCGATCGGCGTGAAATCGGGCAGTCGATACAGATGCTGCGGGCTGCTGGTGTAGCTCAGCGGTAGTTGGCGCAGGGCCTCGCGAGTGCCCTGGCTCATTAACCAGGCGGGTGCGACGAAGCCGTGCAACGGCCAGTCATGACGCCGGAATACTTCAATGCCATCCTGAAGACGATCAAGAGCCTGGGCTTGAGACAGTTGATAGAACTCAGCCTCATGGGTGTAGAGGCGGCGCATGAACCAGTCTTTGGGTGTGCGCGGTGCTGGTTGATCATCGCAATGGTAGTAACCGTGCAAGGCAAGTTCATCGCCCTTGATCACGCGGCGATCCAGCAGGCGTTGAAAATCGCCGTGGGCAGTCAAGGCGTCGCGATGATGGAAGTCCGGCACCACCAACCATGTGATTGGTACGGCACCCAGGGCATCGACGGCTTCGACAAAGGGCCGATAGTCGGCCCAGTTGTGCGGCGCCACATCGTGCAGCACCAGTAATACCGAGCGCTCATGCATGGGAAGGCATCGGCTTGTGACTGCCCAGTACCGCGTGGTAGTGGCCGAGCAGGCTGTCGACCACCGTATACCAGGCGTAATGTTGTTCTACATGACGCCGAGCCTGAGCGCCCAGGCGCCTGCTGCCGAGGTTGAACAGCTCGCGCACCGTATCGGCCATCGCCCTTGGATTGTTTGGCGCGCACAGCAGGCCGCAGCGTTCGTCGACTATCTCCGTGAACGCGCCAGCCGCCACCGCGATTACCGGTATGCCGCAAGCCATGGCTTCGAGGATGACCAGGCCAAAGGTTTCCTGGTCGCCGCCATGCAGCAAGGCATCGGCACTGGCCATCAGCCGGGCGACATGCTGTGCCGGGCGAAACCCCTCGATGACGGTGACATTGGCCGGCACGCTGGTCGGCATGCCGGAGCCCACCAGCACCAAGTGATAGCCGTCCCCCAGCCGTTTCATGCAGCGAAGCAGGATCGGCAGGTTTTTTTCCTTGGAACCGCGCCCCGCAAAGATCAGCAGGCGGGTGTCTGCGCCGATCCCCAGCTCGGCGCGCAGGCCTGGGTCGCGGGCGTCAGGGGTAAAGGTTTGCAGGTCGACGCCCAGTGGTTGGACGAACACATTCTTCACGCCGAGCCCCATGAGCTTGTCGGCCATTACCTGGCTGGGCGCCAGTACCCGGTCGAAACTTCCATAGAGTTTGCTGACATAGGCTTCAACGTTCGGGGCAAACCAAGACCCCATGCGGTTGCTCACCAGTAACGGTAAGTCGGAGTGGTAAAAGCCGATCACCGGCACATCCAGCTGGCGCCGGGCATCCAGCGCGGCCCAGGCGGTGAGATAGGGATCACCTACCTCGATCAGATCGGGCTGTAAATCGTGCAGGACATTTCGCCAGGGGGAGAGGCGAAGGGGGAAGCGGTAGCCTTTGCCGAAGGGCAGCGCGGGAGCCGGTACCTTGAAGATGCCATCCTGATTGCTCCATTGCGCGCCGGGAATCAACAGGCTATGGCGAATGCCGGGCTTGAGCCCCAGGCGTCGGTGCTTGGCGTCCAGGTAAGTGCGCACGCCGCCGCTTGTCGGGGCGTAGAACATGGTTATGTCAGCGATATGCACGATGAACATCCCTCCGATCCATTGCTCTCCTAACGTGGACCTGAGCTAAGGATAGATGTTCGGTTGGCGTTCATCGTGAAAACAGTGCAGGAGCCTGACCGGCTCCTGCGGTAGTTCAGATCCGGAAGCTGCCCACCAGCTGTTTCAACCGTGCCGCCTGCTGTTCCAGGTCGGCGCAGGCGCGCAGCGTCGATTGCAGGTTTTCCACGCCTTCCTGATTGAGGGTGTTGATCTCGGTGATGTCCATGTTGATCGACTCCACGACCGAGGTCTGCTCTTCGGTCGCGGTGGCCACCGACTGGTTCATGCCGTCGATCTCGCCAATGCGCTGGGTCACGCTGTTCAAGCGTTCGCCGGCCAGGTTGGCGATTTCCACGCTGTCATGACTGTGGCGCTGGCTGTCGCTCATGGTGCTGACCGAGTCACGGGCACCGATTTGCAGTTCCTCGATCATCTTTTGTACCTGCTGTGCCGACTCCTGGGTGCGATGGGCCAGGTTGCGCACTTCATCGGCGACCACCGCAAACCCGCGCCCGGCTTCCCCGGCGCGTGCGGCTTCAATGGCGGCATTCAGTGCCAGCAGGTTGGTTTGCTGGGAAATACTGGTGATTACCTCAAGAATCTGGCCGATATTCACCGTCTTGCTGTTAAGTGCTTCGATATTGCTGCTTGAGGCACTGATCATTGCAGACAGCTGAGTCATCGCCTTGATATTGCGTTCAACTACCTGTTGACCGTCTTCGGCCAATTGCCGTGCGTCACTGGCCTGGTTGGAGGCTTGTGCGGCGTTACGCGCGATTTCCTGTGCGGCGGCGCCCAGTTCGTTGATCGCGGCGGCAACGCTGTTGGTACGGTTGGCCTGTTCGTCGGAATTGACCATCGACGAGTTGGACGCACTGACAACCCGCAGTGCGACTTCATTCACCTGTTGGGTGGCCGAGGACACTTCGCGGATGGACGTATGAATCCGCTCCACGAAGCGGTTGAATGCAGTGCCCAGGGTGCCGAACTCATCGTGATTCTGGATGGTCAGTCGGCGAGTCAGGTCACCTTCGCCGTCGGCGATGTCTTGCATGGCACGGGTCATGAGGTGCAGCGGTTGCAACAGCACGCGAATCAGCATGCCCAACAAGGCAATGATGATCACCACCGCAATGAGCGTGGCGATCACCGCCGAGGTGCGAAATTCGCTGAGCATGGCGAAGGATTTGTCTTTATCCACCGAAATGCCCAGGTACCAGTTCACCGACGGCAGGCCCTTGATTGGTGTGAAGGTCACGATGTTGTCCTTGCCATTGGCTTGGACTTCACTGAAGTCGCCGCTGATCTTCGGCGTGTTTTTTGGATACATGTCGGCCAGGGTTTTCATCACCAGGCTTTTGTCCGGGTGTACCAGCACCTTGCCGTCGGCGCTGACCAGGAACGCGTAGCCCATGCCGCCGAAGTTCAGCGCGCCGATGTTATCCACCAGGGTTTGCAGGCTCAGGTCGCCGCCCACCACGCCAATGCTCTGGCCGCCTTTAGCGCTGGGGGTGGCGATGGAGATGATCAACTGCCCCGTAGCGGCATCGATATACGGTTCGGTCAGCGTCGAGCCGTTGCTGCTTTGGGCGCCCTTGTACCAAGGCCGAACGCGTGGGTCGAAGCCATCTGGCATCTTCGTGTCGGGGCGGATGGTGAAGGCCCCTTTGCTATCGCCCACGTAGGTAGCCATGAAGGACGACGTCAGGGCTTTCTGTTCCAGCAGGCTGGCAACGGTCGAAGGCTCAGGGTTGATGGCGATGTTTTGCGCCGCGTTTTCCACCAGCGCAATGCGCCCGGTGAGCCAGGTCTGAATGTTGCTGGCGGTGACATCGCCCATTTCATGCAGGTAATTGTTAAGGTCGTCGCGAATGGCATTGCGTTGCAGGTAGTCGTTGTAGAGGGTGAACAGTGCGAAGGCCGCGATGACGATAAGGGAGGCTGCAAGCAGGATTTTATGGCTGAAACGCAGATTTTTATTCATAGCTTGAAGGGTCCGCTAAGGTCTTAATATCCGAAGCGCGTCCTTGTGGAACACGCGGGAGGGTAGCGTCAAAAAAGGTTGATATTTCCGTTGGTCCCTGTAGGAACTATCTGAGCGTTTTTTAGACTTTGTAGGTCTCACATCTGTCTTATCGACCTGGCGACATTAAAGATTAACCATGGGTGACGAAATGCCTGACTCCACGCAACTCCTTATCGGTGCCGGTCTTGACGGCCAGCCCATTGCCCAGGCCATGCGCCTGGCCAACCGTCACGGTTTGATCGCCGGCGCCACGGGCACAGGCAAGACGGTCACGTTGCAACGTCTGGCCGAAGCGTTCAGTGATGCGGGCGTCGCGGTATTTGCCGCAGATATCAAAGGTGACCTCTGTGGCCTGGGTGCCGCCGCCAACCCTCAGGGCAAAGTCGCAGAGCGCATCGCCGGCATGCCGTTCCTTAATTACACGGCCAAGGCGTATCCCGTCACGCTGTGGGATATCCACGGGCAGTCCGGTCATCCATTGCGCACCACCATCAGCGAAATGGGGCCGTTGTTGCTCGGCAGTTTGCTGGAGCTCACGGACAGCCAGCAGTCGGCCCTTTACGCGGCGTTCAAGGTGGCGGATCGCGAAGGCCTGTTGCTGCTGGATCTCAAGGACCTCAAGGCCCTGCTCAACCACCTGCGTTATCACCCGGAGTTGCTCGGCGAGGATGCGGCGCTGATGACCACCGGCTCCAGCCAGGCGCTGTTGCGGCGTCTGGCAGTATTGGAGCAGCAGGGCGCCGAGGCGTTGTTTGGCGAGCCGGCCCTGCAGCTTGAAGACATCTTGCAACCCACCCGCGAGGGACGCGGGCGTATCCATCTGCTGGACGCCAGCCGCCTGGTGCATGAAGCGCCGAAGGTGTACGCGACCTTCCTGTTGTGGTTGTTGGCGGAATTGTTCGAGCAACTGCCCGAGCGCGGCGACGCCGACAAACCGTTGCTCGCGCTGTTTTTCGACGAGGCGCATTTGTTGTTTGCCGACACGCCCAAGGCTTTGCAAGAGCGCTTGGAACAAGTGGTGCGGCTGATCCGTTCCAAGGGCGTGGGGGTGTATTTCGTCACCCAATCGCCGGGCGACCTGCCGGACTCCGTGCTGGCGCAACTGGGTTTGCGCATCCAGCATGGCCTGCGGGCGTTCACCACGAAAGAACAGAAATCCTTGCGAGCGGTTGCAGACGGGTTCCGGCCGAACCCGGCGTTTGATGCGTTATCGGTGTTGACCGAGCTGGGCACGGGTGAGGCATTGGTGGGCACCTTGCAGGAAAAAGGTACGCCGGAAGTCGTCCAACGCGTACTGGTCGCGCCGCCGCAATCGCGAATCGGGCCGCTCAGTTCGGCTGAACGCGCTGCATTGGTGGCCAGTTCGCCCTTGCAGGGGCGCTATGACAAGCCGATTGATCGCGAGTCGGCCTATGAAGTGTTGATGGCGCGCAAGGCGCTTGGACCGACCGAAGAGGCCAGGCAGGCCGACGAGGAGCCCAGTTTCACTGACAAGGCCGGGGCGTTTCTGGGAACCACCGCAGGCAAGGCGCTGAAATCCGCGATGCAGCAGGCCGCCAATCAGATGGGGCGCCAACTGGTGCGTGGTTTGCTGGGGTCTTTGCTGGGCGGCAGTAAGCGCAAGTAGCGGTTCAAGGTTTGGGCTTGCCATGGGCGGCCAGCCGCTCAAGTGCCGCGCGCAAGCCTGGATCGCTGATGCCGTCGGCCGTGGCCTGAATCGTCTCGGCCGCCGTCTCCGACAAGTCCATCGTGTGGCCCGCCGCGCCTTGCTGCACGGTCGGCGGCTGCACCTTGAACTGGATGCGCGTCAAGCTGGCGAACTCATCGAATGCCATCAATTGACGCTGCAGGCGTTTTTGCTGATAGCGCAGGCGGGTCGCCCAGTGACCATCTGTGACAATCAGCAGCAGGTTGCCTTCACGCCAGGACGCCACGTGGCAATGCTCACGGGCGGCCGGTTGAAGTTGGCTTTCGAGCAGGCGTTGCAAATGGCCCAAGCGTTGCGCATGGCCAAAGATGGCTTTCAACGGCTTGGCTTCGCGAAGCAACACGCTGGGCGCGCGGGCTGTAAGAGGGCGAAATGCCATGATTGGACACCTTAAGTAACAGAGCGGCCATCTTAGCAGAAAGCGTCTACGCGGCCCCGGGCAATGCATTGCCGGGGCTTTATCCACAAAATCAATGAGCTCCACGGGTTGAAGTTCGCGCAAAAGCCCTTATTTTAAACAAGCCCTCTCACAGCCCCTTGCCCGCCTCGGGGAACAACGCCACTTTCCTCACCCACGATTCCGGGTAGAATGCGCGTTCGCATGCGGCCGTGAGGGCTGCTCGGGCCACTCACGGTGCGCCCTCCATCCCTATGTGTGGAAGAACCTGCCGATATGTTTGCGCCTTTGTTAAAGAAACTTTTTGGAAGCAAGAATGAGCGCGAAGTCAAACGCATGCTCAAGACGGTGCAGCTGGTCAATGCCTTCGAAGAGCAGATGGTTGCCCTTTCGGACGAGCAATTGCGCGCCAAGACCGAAGAGTTCAAGGCCCGCATAGCCAAAGGTGAAACCCTCGACAAGCTGCTTCCCGAAGCCTTTGCGGTTGCCCGTGAAGCCGGTAAGCGTGTCATGGGCATGCGCCACTTCGACGTCCAGTTGATCGGCGGCATGACCTTGCATGAAGGCATGATTGCCGAAATGCGTACAGGTGAAGGCAAGACCCTGGTAGCAACCCTGGGTGTTTACCTCAACGCACTGTCCGGCAAGGGCGTGCACGTTGTGACGGTGAACGACTACCTGGCTCGCCGGGACGCCAACTGGATGCGCCCGCTGTATGAGTTCCTCGGCCTGACCGTAGGCGTAGTAACGCCGTTCCAGCCGCCGGAAGAGAAGCGCGCCGCCTACGCCGCCGACATCACCTACGGTACCAACAACGAATTCGGTTTCGACTACCTGCGCGACAACATGGCGTTCAGCATGGAAGAAAAATTCCAGCGCGAACTCAACTTTGCCGTGATCGACGAAGTCGACTCCATCCTCATCGACGAAGCCCGTACCCCGCTGATCATCTCCGGCCAGGCCGAAGACAGCTCGCGCCTTTACACCGAGATCAACAAGTTGATCCCGCGCCTTGAGCAGCACATCGAGGAAGTGGAAGGCGTGGTGACCAAAGAAGGTCACTTCACCATCGACGAGAAGACCCGCCAGGTCGAACTCAACGAAGCCGGTCACCAGTTCGTCGAAGACATGCTGACCCAGATCGGCCTGCTGGCCGAAGGCGAGAGCCTGTACTCGGCCCATAACCTGGGCCTGCTGACCCACGTGTATGCCGGCCTGCGTGCCCACAAGCTGTTCCATCGCAACGTCGAATACATCGTGCAGGATGGCCAGGTCGTACTGGTCGACGAACACACCGGCCGTACCATGCCGGGCCGTCGTCTGTCCGAAGGCCTGCACCAGGCCATCGAAGCCAAGGAAATGCTCAACATCCAGGCCGAAAGCCAGACGTTGGCGTCCACCACCTTCCAGAACTACTTCCGCCTGTACAACAAGCTGTCCGGCATGACCGGTACCGCCGACACCGAAGCGTTCGAATTCCACCAGATCTACGGCCTGTCGGTGGTGGTCATCCCGCCGAACAAGCCGCTGGCCCGTAAAGATTTCAACGACCTGGTGTTCCTGACCGCCGAAGAGAAATACGCGGCGATCATCAACGATATCAAGGACGGCATGGCCCAGGGTCGTCCGATCCTGGTAGGTACCGCCACCATCGAGACTTCCGAGCACGTGTCCAACCTGCTCAACAAGGAAGGTATCGAGCACAAGGTCCTCAACGCCAAGTTCCACGAAAAAGAAGCCGAGATCATCGCCCAGGCCGGTCGCCCGGGTGCGCTGACCATCGCCACCAACATGGCCGGTCGTGGTACCGACATCCTGCTGGGCGGCAACTGGGAAGTGGAAGTGGCTTCGCTGGACGATCCGACCCCTGAGCAGATCGCCCAGATCAAGGCTGACTGGCAGAAACGCCACCAGGCCGTGCTGGAATCCGGTGGCTTGCAGGTGATCGCATCCGAGCGCCACGAATCCCGTCGTATCGACAACCAGCTGCGCGGTCGTGCCGGCCGCCAGGGTGACGCCGGTTCCAGCCGTTTCTACCTGTCCCTGGAAGACAGCCTGATGCGCATCTTCGCCTCGGATCGGGTGAAGAACTTCATGAAGGCCCTGGGCATGCAGTCCGGTGAAGCGATCGAGCACCGCATGGTGACCAACGCCATCGAGAAGGCCCAGCGCAAGGTAGAAGGCCGTAACTTCGACATTCGTAAGCAACTGCTCGAGTTCGATGACGTCAACAACGAACAGCGTAAAGTGATCTATCACATGCGTAACACGTTGCTGGCCGCCGACAATATTGGCGAAACCATCGCCGATTTCCGTCAGGACGTGCTCAACGCCACTGTCAGCGCACATATCCCGCCACAATCGCTGCCTGAACAGTGGGATGTCGCCGGTCTGGAAGCTGCGTTGAAGAGCGACTTCGGTGTCGACTTGCCGGTCCAGCAATGGCTCGACGAAGACGACCACCTGTACGAAGAAACCCTGCGCGAGAAGCTCATGACCGAGCTGCTGGCCGCGTACAACGAGAAAGAAGAGCAGGCGAGTGCCGAAGCACTGCGCACCTTCGAGAAGCAAATCGTACTGCGTGTGCTGGACGACCTGTGGAAAGACCACCTGTCGACCATGGACCACCTGCGTCACGGCATCCACCTGCGTGGCTATGCCCAGAAGAACCCGAAGCAGGAGTACAAGCGCGAGTCGTTCACGCTGTTCTCCGAGTTGCTGGATTCGATCAAGCGCGATTCGATTCGCGTGCTGTCCCACGTTCAGGTGCGTCGCGAAGACCCGATCGAGGAAGAAGCGCGCCTGCGCCAGGAGGCCGAGGCACTGGCTGCGCGCATGCAGTTCCAGCACGACGAGGCACCCGGTCTGGAAGCGCCTGAAGTATTGGGTGAAGAGGTCGATGTGGCCCTGGCCCAGACCCCGGTTCGTAACGAGCAGAAGCTGGGCCGCAACGAACTGTGCTGGTGCGGTTCGGGCAAGAAGTACAAACACTGCCACGGCGAAATCAACTAAGATTTTTGCCTGACGCTGCTACACCCCGCGCCGCGACCGGCCCCTGCCGTCGCGGCGTTTTGCCATTAATTTCACCGTCGATCACGACGGCACAGACATCACCTATTTTTAAGGAGCGCATTCATGGCTGTTGGTCTTGGTCCTTTGCCCACATTGCACCCGGTTGCCGGTTTTGAGCTCGGTATCGCTTCGGCCGGCATCAAGCGCCCAGGGCGCAAGGATGTGGTGGTGATGCGCTGTGCCGAAGGCTCGACCGTTGCGGGCGTGTTCACCCTCAACGCCTTCTGCGCCGCGCCGGTGATCCTGGCCAAGCAGCGTGTTGCCGGCTCGATTCGTTACCTGCTGACCAACACCGGCAATGCCAACGCCGGTACCGGCGAGCCGGGGCTGGTCGCCGCTGCGCGCACCTGTGCCAAGCTGGCCCAACTGGCCGGCGTGGACGCCAGCCAAGTGCTGCCATACTCCACCGGCGTCATCGGTGAGCCGTTGCCGGTCGAAAAAATCGAAGGCGCCCTGCAAGCCGCGCTGGACGACCTGTCCGTGGATAACTGGGCGGCAGCCGCCACCGGCATCATGACCACCGACACCCTGCCAAAAGGCGCGAGCCGCCAGTTCGTGCACGACGGTGTAACGGTTACCGTGACCGGTATCAGCAAGGGCGCGGGCATGATTCGCCCGAACATGGCCACCATGCTTGGCTATATCGCCACCGACGCCAAGGTTTCCCGCGATGTGCTGCACAGCCTGATCCTGGACGGCGCCAACAAGTCGTTCAACCGCATCACCATTGATGGCGATACGTCCACCAATGACTGCTGCATGCTGATCGCCACCGGCCAGGCCAACCTGCCGGAAATCACCGAGGCCAGCGGCCCGCTGTTCGCGGCGCTGAAGCAGGCGGTGTTCGAGGTGTGCATGGACGTGGCCCAGGCCATCGTGCGTGACGGTGAAGGCGCGACCAAGTTCGTGACCGTTGAAGTCAACGGCGGCGCCAACCACCAGGAATGCCTGGATGTCGGCTACACCGTGGCCCACTCGCCGCTGATCAAGACCGCGCTGTTCGCCTCCGACCCGAACTGGGGCCGTATTCTGGCTGCCGTCGGCCGTGCCGGCGTGCCGGACCTGGACGTGAGCAAGATCGACGTGTTCCTTGGCGACGTATGCATCGCCAGCCGTGGCGCCCGTGCCGAGACCTACACCGAAGCCCAGGGTTCGGCGGTGATGCAGCAGGAAGAAATCACCATCCGCATCGAGCTCGGTCGCGGTGAGTGCAGCGAAACCATCTGGACCACCGACCTGTCCCACGAGTACGTGAAGATCAATGCGGAATACCGCACCTGATAGAAGAGGATAAGCGCGGTGAAACGAGTGCATGTAGCAGCAGCGGTGATCCGCGGTGTCGACGGCAGGATCCTGCTGGCGCGCCGTGCCGATACCCAGCATCAGGGCGGCCTGTGGGAGTTTCCCGGTGGCAAGGTGGAGGCCGATGAGTCGGTCGCCACGGCCCTGTCCCGTGAGTTGCAGGAAGAGCTGGGTATCCAGGTCACCACGGCGCGACCGCTGATCAAGGTGCAACATGACTACCCGGACAAGCAGGTGTTGCTGGATGTCTGGGAAGTCTCGGCCTTTACCGGCGAGCCCCACGGTGCCGAGGGACAACCGCTGGAATGGGTGGCCCCGCGCGATCTGCCCCACTATGAGTTCCCGGCGGCCAATGCGCCGATCGTGGCGGCTGCGCGCTTGCCGGCCGACTACCTGATCACGCCGGGCGAGCTGGAAACGCCCACGCTCTTGCGCGGGATCCAGAAGGCTATTGCCGGTGGCATCAAGCTGATCCAGCTGCGGGCGCCCAACGGTTACGACCCCAAGTACCGCGACCTTGCGGTAGATGCGGTGGGCCTGTGCGCCGGTAAGGCGCAGTTGATGCTCAAGGGACCGTTTGAATGGCTCGGGGACTTCCCGGCGGCCGGCTGGCATATGACCTCGGCCCAACTGCGCAAATATGCGAGCAAGGGCCGGCCGTTGCCGAAGGATCGCTGGTTGGCGGCGTCATGCCATAACGCGGAAGAACTGGCGTTGGCGGAGTTGATGGACGTGGATTTTGTCACGCTGTCGCCGGTGCAGCCGACCCAGACCCATCCCGATGCGCAGCCGTTGGGCTGGGAGCAGGCGGCAGAGTTGATCCGTGGGTTCAGCAAACCGGTGTTTCTGTTGGGTGGGGTTGAGCCTGCGCAGCGGGAGCAGGCGTGGGAAGCCGGCGCTCAAGGTGTCGCAGGAATTCGGGCGTTCTGGCCTGAGGTTTGATGCTGTTCTGAAGGGCCCTATCGGGAGCAAGCCCCCTCCCACATTCGACCGGGTTCCAACTTTGGAATGTGATCGAAGTGTGGGAGGGGGCTACACCCCGATGAGGCCCTATCAGTCACCGAATCATCATCAGTGTGGCTTCGCCGCCGCCTGCCACAACACTTCTGCAACACCCTGGCGCTTGGCAATCACCCGCGCCGCCACAAACAGCAAATCCGACAGCCGATTGATATACGCCAACCCCACCCCTTCCAACGGCTCGACCGCATTCAAATGCTGACAGCGCCGCTCGGCACTGCGCGCCAGGCTGCGGCACACATGGGCCTGGGCAATCAGCGCTGAACCACCGGGCAAGATGAAATTCTCCAGGGGCCCGAGTTCTTCGTTCCAGCGATCGATCGCCGCTTCCAGCCGATCCACTTCCGCCGCGTTCAATGCCTTGTACTCCGGCATTGCCAACTCCCCACCCAGATCGAACAATCGATGCTGGCAAGGCGTAAGCACCTCGATCACGTTCTGTAAGCCTGGATGCTGCCCGCCGAGGGCTTCGAGATACGCCAGCAGTAACCCCAACTGGCTATTCAGCGTATCGACCTCTCCGATGGCTTCCACCCGGGGATGGTCCTTGGGCACGCGGCGGCCGTCGCCGAGGCCGGTTTCGCCTTTATCGCCGGTGCGGGTGTAAATCTTCGACAGGCGAAAGCCCATGGTCAGTGCTCCAGTTGGGTGAGTTCGTAAGGTGGCAGTTGGCCCGCCAGGGGCAGGCGCAAGGTGAAGCAGGTGCCTTGGCCGAGGGTGGAATGCACCTCCATCTGGCCCTTGTGGTTGTTGGTGATGATGAAGTACGACACCGACAGCCCAAGCCCGGTGCCCTGGCCGATTTCCTTGGTGGTAAAGAACGGCTCGAAGGTGCGTTTACGCACGTTTTCGCTCATGCCGATGCCATTGTCTTCCACCTGGATTTCCGCCCACGGCGGGTTAAGGCGCGTGCGCAGGATGATGCGCCCCGGTTCGCTGTCGTCCTCGCGCAGGTGAATGGCCTGGGCGGCGTTTTTCAGCAGGTTGAGCAGCACCTGTTCCAGTTCGTTGGCCGTGCCGGGCACGGGGCCCAGTTGCGGGTCGAACTGACGGATGATTGCCTGGCCCTTGAAATCGAAGCCAATGGCCAGGTCAAAGTCGTTACCGGCGATTTCTACCGCCTGGTCGATCAGCGCCGGCAGGTCGCAAGGCGCCATCTGCCGGTTGCTGCGGCGGCTGAAGCTGAGCATGTGGGTGACGATTTTCGCCGCCCGTGCCCCCGCCTGCTGGATACCGTCGAGCAGTTGCGGCACTTCGCGGCTTTGCAGGTAGCGGTTAACGGTGTCCAGCTCAACCCCCACCTGTTCGGCGTGTTCCAGGTTCTTGGGCAAGTCGGGGGACAGGCGCCGGCGAATGTTCTGCACGTTATGCAGGATCGCCCCCAGCGGGTTGTTGATCTCGTGGGCCATGCCGGCGGCAAGTCCGCCGACGGAGAGCATTTTTTCCGACTGCACCATCATCTCTTCCAGTGACAGGCGCTGGGTGATGTCGTCGATACGGATCACTACACCGCGCCCGGCACCGCCCATCAGCGGGTAGAAGGTCAGGGCGTAATGCTTGGGTTCGTCGTCCTTGATCCAGGTGACGCGCTCGATGCGTTCCACCGTGTGTTGTTCCACCGTGGCCTTGATCTGCGGCAGGTACGGCTTGAGCGGCTGGAAGGCGAGGTAGATCGGTTGATTCAGCGCTTCATCCAGGCGCGTGCCGGACAGGGCCGTGGCCTCCTGATTCCATTGGGTGACGTAGAGCTGTTCGTCCAGGGCGATCAGTGCCGAAGGCATCGAGTCGATGATGCTGTTCAGGTAGTTCTGGAAACCGGTGAGCTTTTTCTCGATCTTGCTGCGCACCTGGACTTCCAGCTCCAGCTTGCGGTTGGTGTGGCGTGTCTCTTCGGCCAGGCCTTGTGCCTGGTCGTAGGCCGCCTGGGAGTCGTCCCGCGCGCGCTTGAGCTGCTGCTCCCGGGCTTCGATGCGCGACAGCATGGTGTTGAAGGCTTCGGCGAGGCTGCCGATTTCATCGCGGTTGCCCCTGCCGGCACGCAGGGCGTAGTTCTCTTCGCGGGTGACCTGGCGTGACAGCTCTTCGAGTTCATGGATCGGCCGGGTGATCAGGCGTTTGATCTGCCGGGCGATGATCAACCACAGCAGCACACTGAAAATCAGGATGCCCAGGCTCGCCGTCAATGTGCCGGTATAGAAGGCCACCGGCAGCTCACTGCTGGCCACCAGCAGCAGGTGGCCGGACGGTTGGCCGGGACGGGGCAGGGTGATGACCTGGTTACTGCGAAATTCGGTCACGCGCCAGGCTTCGATATGCCGGTAGTTGTCCGGCAGGTGCAGGCGATCGCCGTGTTGCATCTGCGCCAGGCGATTGCCTTCGCCGTCGTACAGGGCGGCGGCGCGCAGAGGCGAATAGCTGGTCAGTTCATTGAGCAGCGCATCGGCCTTGGCCGGGGATTCAAGGGCTTCGGCGGCGAGAGCCGGGTTGGATACCAGCCGGCCGATGGCCTGCAAGGCCTGGGGCGCCATGCTTTCCTGGGAGATCCAGTAGGCGGCGCTGATAAAGGTCAGGTTGGCCACCAGCAGGACGGTGGTCAGCAGCACCAGCAGGGCGGCCAGCAGTTTCTGCCCGACCGGTAGGTTTTCTAGACGCTGGCGCAGCGGCATCAGGGTTTTCCCAGGTGATAGACAGGCGGGCAGGGTAGCGCGTGCCTCAGTCGCGGGGCAATCCGCGTGCAAGTAACTGCTCGACCAGGCGCACTTGCAGTTGTTGCACATGGGGCAGGCTCAATTGGTGACGGGCGGCCGCCTGGCAAGCATAGCCCAACAAGTAGCTGATTTCGGTGCGACGGGCGTTGGCCACGTCCTGGTACATGGAGGAATAATTGGCGGCCGTGGCCTGGATAACCCGTTCCACTTCCTGGTGCAGATCCCGCGCGGCGGCGGGTTGGCCGCAGCATTCCAACAGTTCGCCAAGCTCGGCACACAGGGTCGCGACTTCACATTGATGGCTCTGCAGTTCGCCATTGCGGCACTGGTAAAGCACCGTCAGCGGGTTGATCGCGCAATTGAGCGCCAGTTTGCGCCACAGGCGCGTCAGGATGTCGGTACTCCATTCGTGGGGGATGCCCGCAGCGTGCAGGTCATCCAGCCACAGCGGCGGAGTAGGGTGGCTCGCGTCCCCCAGCCAGGTGTAGCCATGGCCGGCGAACACCACGCGCCAGTCACCGTCGCGAAACGCGCCTTCGGTGCTGGAGGCAAAAATGCAGCGCGCCTGGGGCAGTTGCGCGGCCACCGCGTCTTGGCTGCCGAGGCCGTTCTGCAGCAGGATCAGCTCGGCGTCCGGTGCGAGGCGGTGTTGCAGTTGTGCGACAGCGCCCTGGGCGTCGTAGGCCTTGCACGCTACCAGCAGGCGATGAATCGGCTCGGGGCTGTAGGGCGTTTCAGCGAACACCGGGTAGGTATGGGCGACGCCGTGTTCCACCAGGGTCAAGCCGGGTGAAGCCCGGTAGCTGGCCAGGCGCGTGGCATCGCGCAGGATCAACCTGACGGGTAAGCCGGCACGAGCCAGTCGGGTGGCCCACAGTGTGCCCAGGCTGCCCGCGCCAAGAATATGCCAGGTGGTCGACATCAGTTTCTGCTCCGTAGGGTCGCTCACAGTGAACGGGACGAAAGAACCGCTATAATGCCCCGGCATTTTAGCTCGGGCGCGCTCCATCTCTACTGAGCCCGCCCCTTATATTGGAGAAATCACATGCCTTCGTTCGACGTGGTATCTGAACTGGACAAACACGAAGTCACCAACGCCGTCGAGAACGCCGTCAAGGAGCTGGACCGCCGCTATGACTTGAAAGGCAAGGGCAGCTTCGAATTCAAGGAAAAGGAACTGACCGTCAACCTGACCGCTGAAGCCGATTTCCAGCTGGAAGCGATGATCGAGATCCTCAAGCTGTCGTTGGTCAAGCGCAAGATCGACGCGCAGTGCCTTGAAATCAAGGACGCCTACGCCTCCGGCAAGCTGATGAAGCAGGAAGCCGTACTCAAGGAAGGTATCGACAAGGAGCTGGCAAAGAAGATCGTTGCCCATATCAAGGATGCCAAGCTGAAAGTCCAGGCGGCCATCCAGGGTGAGCAGGTTCGTGTCACCGGCAAGAAGCGTGATGACCTGCAGGATGCCATTGCCGCCCTGCGCGCCAAGACCTTCGACATGCCGCTGCAGTTCAATAACTTCCGCGACTGATGGCACATTGGGGAACCTGCGGGCGTTTTCGGCGTCCCACGCCCCAGAGCCAGCGCCTGCTCTTGAGCCCTACGGGGCTCATTTGCGTTTTCAGGCAGTCAATAAGCCGCACATTCGCCATACAGGAGAAGCTACATGGATTTAAACGCTGAAATGGATCACTTGATCAAGACCTCACAGTCATGGATCCCGATGATCATGGAATACGGCAGCCGGGTGTTGCTGGCGGTGATCACCCTGGCCATTGGCTGGTGGCTGATCAACGTATTGACCCACCGCGTGGGCCGCCTGCTGGCCATGCGTAACGCGGACCTGGCGCTGCAGCACTTCATCACCAGCCTGGCGAACATCGCGCTGAAAGTCATGCTGATTGTCAGTGTGGCCTCGATGATCGGCGTGGCGACCACGTCGTTCGTCGCCGCCATCGGTGCCGCTACCCTGGCCATCGGCCTGGCGTTGCAAGGCAGCCTGGCGAACTTTGCCGGTGGTGTGCTGATTCTGTTGTTCCGCCCGTTCCGCATTGGTGACTGGATCGAGGCCCAGGGCACCTCCGGGACTGTCGATAGCATCCAAATCTTCCACACCGTGCTGCGTACCGGTGACAACAAGACCGTCATCGTGCCCAACGGCATCCTGTCCAACGGCATCATCACCAACACCAACCGTCAGCCGACCCGCAAGGTGGTCTTTGATGTGGGTGTGGACTACGAGGCGGATCTGCAAAAGGCTCGTGAAGTGCTGCTGGAGCTGTCAAAAGATCCGCGTGTACTGACGGATCCTGCTGCGGTGGCCGTGGTGTCGACCTTGGGCGATAGCTCGATCACTGTTTCCCTGCGCTGCTGGACCAATACCCCGGATTATTGGGATGTAGTGTTCATGTTGAATGAACTGGCGCGTGATCGTTTAAAGGCTGCGGGGATTGATATTCCATTTCCGCAGCGCGTTATTCGAGTGATGCAGGAAGCAGCTCCGAAGTAAGTGAAAGAAGCGCGTTTAACTTGGCCGAAAGGTCAGGTTAAACGTGTCACTTGAATCTCGTTAGTTAGCTTGCTAGTTATTTACTGAAATAAAACTGCAATGAAAAAGCCGCTCCCTTGTAAACAGGGGAGCGGCTTTTTTGTTTAAGGCCGGAGCCTTAAGTCATCGTTGTAATTGAACCGGCAATTACAAGATGTTCAGCGGGTATTGCGCGATCAGACGCAGTTCGTCGAGGGAACCCGAGTAAACCTGATCAGATGAGCGATAGGTCGCCTGACGTACGCGCAGGCTCAGGTCTTTGGCTGGACCGCTCTGGATCACGTATTTGGCTTCGATGTCGCGTTCCCACTCTTTACCATTGTTAGTGGTCGAGGTGTTGGCGCCGGTACCTTTCACATAACGAGTCATGAAGCTCAGGCCTGGGATGCCAAAGGTCGCCATGTTCAGGTCATAGCGAGCCTGGTAGGACTTCTCGTCTTCAGCGTTGAAGTCGGAGCGGGCGATGGAGTTGGCCAGGAAAATCGTGCCGCCGCCGTCTACGCCGTAGCCGTACTGGCCGTCGCCGCTGACCTTCTGTGCTGCCAGGGTGAAGGTGTGAGCGCCAATGGTGTACGCGCCTTGCAGGCTGAACGCACGGTTGTCGAGCTTGGTGGTGCTGTCTTTGTCAGCACGGACCAGGCCGGCGCCGTCGCTCTTGGTGTCGTAGATGTTGAAGTCGACAGCCACGGACTGGTCATCGCTGAGCGCGTGGGTCCAGTTGACGTTGGCGTAGATCTTCTTCCAGTAGTCTTCCACTTTCGAGTAGTAGAGGCTGGTGGTGAACTCTGGGGTCCAGGAGTACACGCCGCCCACGAAGTTGGCGTCTCGCAGGCCACGGCTCGAGCCTGGTTCGGAGCTGGCGATACTGTCGCGGTAGGTTTGATCCTGGGCAACGATCGAGGTGAAGTGACCGGCTTCCAGTTTCAGATCTTTGATTTCGTTGCTGGTGATGGAGATGCCTTGCGGCAGTTCCGGCAGCAAACGGCTGTCATCGGAAGCGAACACTGGAGCGGTGGTGTACTGATCACCGATCTTCAGGACCGTATTGGACATACGGAACTTGATGGCTGCGCCGCCTTTGGAGTAGTCATCCTGCGAACGGCCGTCGGAACCCTCTGGGAACAGACCGGTGCCGGCACGGCCTTTGCCGCTGTCCAGCTTGACGCCCAGCAGGCCGATCACGTCGACACCGACACCGATGGTGCCTTGGGTGTAACCCGAGCTAAAGAGGCCGTGGAAGCCAAGGCCTGTTTCTTCGATACGGCTTTGTTCTGCACCGTGGTTACGGCGGTCACGGCTGAAATACAGGGCCCGCGTCAGAATGCTGGCTGTACTGTCCTCGATAAAGCCCTTGGAATCGTCCTGGGCGGACGCCATTGCGAACTGCGAGGTGCCTGCTGAAACAGCCAGGGCGATCATGCTCCACTTCATCACGCGCATCGTGATTTGCTCCTTTGGTTTTAGGAAGAGTACTGCCGTCCCACCTGTATTTTTATCTGGGCGGCTCTTTCTTTTTTGTGTCGGCGCAAAGTTATATCACGCAGACTCTATTGACGATACTTACCCATCTTTCCTTTCAGCTTCTTTACGAGGCTGTCGTAAATTGCTAGTTCCATGTCGCAAATTCACAGTCCGAATGTAACGGGACTGACAACTTCAATGCTGTTTTCAAACGTCTTTCAGAGTTTGTCGTTTTCCTTGGTATGCATTGAAACGCCACTGTTTTTTATCGCGAAACACTCACTTCCCTGCAGGTGCCGTTGTCGACGATAGGGGGGTGAATGCAACAAGCGCGCCCAAACTGGTAACTGAATGTCATTTTTTCGTGAAAAACGTTACGACGGTGTAAAAACCGCATAAGTACGGGCTTTTTACGCCGTTTGGTTTGGGCTTGACGCCCGTGTGTTACCGCTGTTGGGGGGGCAAAAAAAACGTTGCCCGAGGAAAACGTTACCGGTCCACCCCCATGAGTGGGTAGTTGGCGGATCTCTTTGAGGCACAAGTGGGTCATTTTGGTGCATCCCGGTGAGGCCCGAGTTAGCGTAGCTCAATTATTCGCCTGCATCGAAAGGGTGCGGTTTTTTTCTCCGGATGCGCCGGGGCTCTCCCGTATTCGCCGTGAAGCCGCCTGCATTCAAAGGTATGCTGGGCGCCGGAACTTGACCTGCCAAACGGAGTGCCCGTGGTGTTCGCCTTAGACCAACGCCTGCAACAAGACACACTGGTGATCGGGGACTTCCCGTTGTGCCGCCTGCTGCTGTCCAATGACTCGAATTACCCCTGGTTCATCCTGGTGCCACGCATCAACGGTATCAGCGAAGTGTTTCAGCTGGATGTCGCAGATCAACAGATCCTCTGGAAGGAAACTACGTTGCTGGCGCAGTTACTCAACGAAGGCCTGGGCGCCGACAAGATGAATATCGGTGCGCTGGGCAATGTCGTCAGCCAATTGCACGTGCATGTGATCGTACGTAAGCGTGATGACGCCGCGTGGCCTGCGCCGGTTTGGGGCAAGCATCCGGCCCAGCCGTACACTGAAGAACAAGTGGCGGCCATTCGTGTGCGCCTGCACGCGTTGCTGCCTGCCGACTTTATCTTTACCCAGGGTTGAACCATGGACTTGCAAGACCGCGTTACCGATCTGGAGAGCCGCCTGGCCTTTCAGGACGACACCATCGAGACCCTCAATGACATCCTGGTCGTCCAGCAGCGCGCGGTTGAACGCCTGCAGCTGCAGATGACCGCGCTGCTCAAGCGTCAGGAAGAAATGGGCGGCCAGTTCGAGACGTCCGAAGAAGAGGCGCCGCCACCGCACTATTAATCCGAGTGCAATAAAAAACCGCGACCCAGCCAAGGCTGGATCGCGGTTTTTTTGCTGCGACGGCTGGAATCAGCGACGCGGCAGGGCTGCGATCACGTCTTCGGCTTGCAGGCCTTTGTCGCGATTCATCACGGAGAACTCCACGCGCTGGCCTTCCACCAGGACGCGATGACCTTCGCCACGGATAGCCCGGAAGTGGACGAAGATGTCGTCGCCCGAATCGCGGGAAATAAAGCCGAAGCCTTTGGAGGTGTTGAACCACTTGACGGTACCGGTATCCCGATTGGTCATGTCGTAGTTTTGCGACGCGGCCGCCGGGGACGAACGGTAGAAGCTGATGGCCAGGTGAAGAACGATAGCGACCACAGCAATCACCAGGCTGAGCAGGATGGCCGGATGGCCGCCCACTTCAGGCATAGGTGCCAGGAGGGTGAGGGTTTGTACGACAACGGTCAGTACCAGCAGCGCGCTGACCAGGTTTTGCAGTTGATGACGTGTGCCTTTGTTCCAGTAAGGGATTACGGGAGCGAGCGTCAGGTTAAGAAGGCCGAACAAGGCCAGGTACAGAGCGTCGTGTTGTTGCAGGTAGGGCAGGCTTTCAGGCTGCAGGCTCGGGATAAAGGACAGCAGCAACGCTGCAACGCCCGTTAGCAGGTGGACGATTTTCAACATTTTGATTAACTCACGTTAAGACGGATCACAAGGAAGAGCTGACTGGCACGGTTCGCTTCTGAACAATGGGAGGCGTTGGGCACGTGCGCGGGTATCAGCCTATGCCGCTTGCCGTGGAAATTAACGACGGCGACACGCTGCCTATTTAACAGCAAAGGCCGTGCCTACTCAAATCGAGCATTTTCCGCGGTTGAAAGGGGCGTGGCATTTCTGCGTGAAACGCTTGTCCTAGACATGTGCAGGGGTTTCTGGCGGCCTTAAAGAAAATTTCCGACATGCCCAAAGGCTTGTACTGCACGGGCTGACAGGTCGTGCAGGGGCGATTTGCCGCATGTCGCCCGAGGGTGTCGGGCTGCGTCTCTGCGGCGCTCTTGCTAGAGTGGTCGTGCACCTGATCAATGAATGCTTGTCAATTGAAGGGGATAAACATGGCAATCGATATCGGTATCAGTGAAGAAGATCGTAAATCCATCGTCGATGGGCTTTCACGGCTGCTTTCCGATACCTATGTACTGTACCTGAAGACCCACAACTTCCATTGGAACGTCACGGGCCCCATGTTCCGTACGCTGCACCTGATGTTCGAAGAGCAGTACAACGAACTGGCGCTGGCGGTGGACGCCATAGCCGAGCGTATCCGTGCCCTGGGTTTCCCGGCACCGGGCGCCTATTCGATCTACGCCCGCCTTTCCTCCATCAAGGAAGAAGAGGGTGTTCCCAGCGCAGAAGAGATGATCAAGCAACTGGTGGCGGGCCAGGAGGCGGTCACGCGTACCGCACGTGGTATTTTCCCGTTGCTCGACAAGGTCAGCGATGAGCCGACCGCGGACCTGCTGACCCAGCGCATGCAGGTTCACGAGAAAACCGCGTGGATGCTGCGTTCCCTGCTCGAAAGCCAGTAAACGACAGCCACAGTGGCGCCGTTGTGGCGCCACTTGCTTGTTTCCACGCATTTCCTGGCGTTGTCCTACGCCTATCAACGCCCCGTCTTCTGGCTGCCTGCCTCGTCCTGCTGTCTTATAGGGCCACTGTCCAATGGGAGAACCCATGGGCTGTTGTTTGGCAATGGAGTGTCAGGTGTATGTCACGTGGAGTGGATGTGGGAGTGATGGAAACCGGTGGTTTCCACAAGATAAGCGTCGACCCCTTCGCCAAGGGGTTCGATATGGGGCTGGCCAAGCCATTGTCCCGATCGGTAAGGCTCAACGGATTTTCCACTTGTCTTCGGCTTGAGCAGATCTATTGGAATATCCTCACGGAAATAGCCAGGATCAATGCCTGCTCTGTCAGTGCATTGCTGTCCTATGTCGATCGGGAAGTGCACTTGCGGTATGGAGGAGTGAAGAACTTCAGTGGGTTGGTCAGGGTAGTGTGTGTGGTTCATCTGTTAAAGGGCCGTGCTGCCTCGCCAAGCCCTGAGTAATCGGCAGGCCTCGGGGCCGGTCCGCTGTCGAGGTGGGCTTGCCCCGGGCAGAAAGCCGGCTGCGCTGCCTTGATTTACCAGATATAATCCCGCGCTTTGCTGCTGCCGGGGCTTTCTCCCTCTGCTCTTTATCAGGAGCGGGCGCGGCACAGTAACGATCGACCGCCGAGACATCGCCATGCCCATGTATGACTATCAATGTGCTTCCTGTGGACATCAGTTGGAAGCCATCCAGAAGATCAGCGCAGCGCCGCTGGTCGATTGCCCGGCCTGCCAGGCACCCGAGCTCAAGAAGATGTTGTCCATGCCGGGCTTCCGCCTGAGCGGCAGCGGCTGGTACGAGACCGATTTCAAGACCGGTTCGAAGAAGAACCTGGCGGGCGGCGACAAAGCAGACTGAGTTGAACTCCATGCGCAGGCTCCTGCATTATCCGTCCCCTGCTTTAATGTACGGTGACGAGGCAGGCCTCCACCGAATTTCGAATTACGAGAAGTGAAACCACTACCATGATGCGCAGCCACTATTGCGGCCAACTGAACGAGACCCTGGATGGTCAGGAAATCACCCTTTGCGGATGGGTTCACCGTCGCCGCGACCACGGCGGGGTGATCTTCCTCGATATCCGTGATCGTGATGGCCTGGCCCAGGTGGTATTCGATCCGGATCGCGCCGAAAGCTTCGCCGCCGCTGACCGTGTGCGCAGCGAGTACGTCGTGAAGATCACCGGCAAGGTTCGCCTGCGTCCGGCCGGTGCCGTGAACGCGAACATGGCGTCCGGTGCGATCGAAGTGCTGGGCTACGAGCTGGAAGTACTGAACGAATCGGAAACCCCGCCGTTCCCGTTGAACGAATACTCCGACGTCGGCGAAGAAACCCGCCTGCGCTACCGCTTCCTGGATCTGCGTCGTCCGGAAATGGCCGAGAAGCTGCGCCTGCGTTCGCGCATGACCACCAGCATCCGCCGCTTCCTCGACGAGAACGGCTTCCTTGACGTCGAAACGCCTATCCTGACCCGGGCCACCCCGGAAGGCGCGCGTGACTACCTGGTGCCTAGCCGTACCCACGCCGGCAGTTTCTTCGCCTTGCCGCAGTCGCCGCAGCTGTTCAAGCAGCTGCTGATGGTGGCCGGTTTCGACCGTTACTACCAGATCGCCAAGTGCTTCCGCGACGAAGACCTGCGCGCCGACCGCCAGCCGGAATTCACCCAGATCGACATCGAGACCAGCTTCCTCGATGAAAAAGAGATCATGGGCATCACCGAGCAGATGATCCGCAACCTGTTCAAGGAAGTGCTGGACCTGGAGTTCGGCGAATTCCCGCACATGACCTTCGAAGAAGCCATGCGCCGCTACGGTTCGGACAAGCCAGACCTGCGTAACCCGCTGGAACTGGTGGACGTGGCCGACCAGCTCACCGAAGTTGATTTCAAGGTGTTCAGCGGCCCCGCCAACGACCCGAAATGCCGCATCGCCGCCCTGCGCGTGCCTGGCGGCGCGAGCATGCCGCGCAAGCAGATCGACGACTACACCAAGTTCGTCGGCATCTACGGTGCCAAGGGCCTGGCGTATATCAAGGTCAACGAGCGCGCCAAGGGTGTTGAAGGCCTGCAGTCGCCAATCGTGAAGAACATCCCGGAAGCCAACCTCAATGTGATCCTGGATCGCGTGGGCGCGGTCGACGGCGACATCGTGTTCTTCGGCGCCGACAAAGCCAAGATCGTCAGCGAAGCCCTGGGCGCGCTGCGGATCAAGCTGGGCCACGACCTGGACCTGCTGACCTGCAAGTGGGCACCGATGTGGGTCGTCGACTTCCCGATGTTCGAAGAGAACGATGACGGCAGCTTCAGCGCCTTGCACCACCCGTTCACCGCGCCGAAGTGCTCGCCCGAAGAGCTGGAAGCCAACCCGGCAGGCGCGCTGTCCCGCGCGTATGACATGGTGTTGAACGGTACTGAGCTGGGTGGCGGCTCGATCCGTATCCACCGCAAAGAGATGCAACAAGCGGTCTTCCGCCTGCTGGGCATCAACGAAGCGGAACAGGAAGAGAAGTTCGGCTTCCTGCTCGACGCCTTGAAATACGGTGCGCCGCCCCACGGTGGCCTGGCTTTCGGCCTCGACCGCCTGGTGATGCTGATGACCGGTGCCCAGTCGATCCGTGAAGTGATCGCGTTCCCGAAAACCCAGAGTGCTGCGGACGTCATGACCCAGGCTCCGGGCGTGGTGGATGCCAAGGCATTGCGCGAGCTGCATATCCGCCTGCGCGAGACGCCGAAGGCTGAGTAAGGCTGCTGCGTGAAAGCGCACTGAGGTGTACGCAGTCTAAAAAGGCGCATCTTCGGATGCGCCTTTGCGTTACAAGGGGTGTATCCCACCCGGGGTGGGGTTGATAAGGTTTCTAGAGAATTTCGGAGTTGTGTTATGGCTGGCCATTCCAAGTGGGCGAACATCAAGCACCGCAAAGAGCGTCAGGATGCCAAGAAAGGCAAGATTTTTACCAAGTGGATCCGTGAGCTGACGGTCGCTGCCCGCCAGGGCGGGGGTGACCCGGGCTCCAACCCGCGTCTGCGCCTGGCCCTGGACAAGGCCCTCGGCGCCAACATGAGTCGTGACATTATCGACCGTGCCGTGGCCCGTGGGGCCGGCGCTGCCGACACCGACGACATGGTCGAGTTGACCTACGAAGGCTACGGCCCGGGTGGCGTGGCGGTGATGGTCGAATGCATGACCGATAACCGCAACCGTACTGCCGCCGCCGTGCGTCATGCGTTCAGCAAGTGTGGCGGCAACCTGGGGACTGACGGTTCGGTGGCCTACCTGTTCGAACGCAAGGGGCAGATCTCCTTCGCGCCGGGTGTGGATGAAGATGCGCTGATGGAAGCGGCGATGGAGGCGGATGCCGACGACGTGGTGACCAATGAAGATGGCTCCATCGACGTGTTTACCTCGTTCGCCGGCTTCTACGCCGTGCGTAATGCCCTGGAAGCGGCCGGTTTCAAAGGCTCCGACGCCGAGATCGTGATGCTGCCGACCACCAGTGCCGAGCTGGACCTGGACGGTGCGCAGAAAGTGCTGAAGATGCTCGATATGCTCGAAGACCTGGATGATGTACAGAACGTGTATTCCAACGCCGACATCCCGGAATCCGTGGCCGAACAGCTAGGCTGAAGAATGACGTAGATCCAAATGTGGGAGGGGGCTTGCTCCCGATGGCGGTGTATCAGTCAGCCTATGTCTAACTGGACGATCGCCATCGGGAGCAAGCCCCCTCCCACATTAGAACTACGATGTATCAAAAAATGTGTTTATCCGACCTGCAGGCGTTATGACTTTAATCCTAGGTATCGACCCCGGTTCGCGCATCACCGGTTTTGGTGTGGTGCAACACACCCCGCGCGGCTGCGTCTACGTCGCTTCGGGCTGTATCCGTACCGGCGCAGGCGAGTTGGCTGAGCGCCTGCAGATCGTCTATCGCGGCGTGCGTGAAGTGATCCAGACCTACGGACCGGTCACCATGGGCATCGAAAAAGTGTTCATGGCAAAAAACGCCGACTCAGCCCTTAAACTCGGACAAGCCCGTGGCGCCGCCATCGTGGCAGGGGCCGAAGAGGGCATGGAAATCGCCGAATACACCGCGACCCAGGTCAAGCAGGCCGTGGTCGGCACCGGTGCGGCCAATAAAGAGCAGGTGCAGATGATGGTCATGCACATGCTCAAGCTCACCTCAAAGCCGCAGATCGATGCCTCCGACGCCCTGGCCATTGCCATTTGCCATGCACACACGCGCTCCAGCCTGCTGCCTCACGGCCTGGGCATGGCACGCAGTCGTGGCGGGCGCCTGCGTCTCTGATAGCATCAGCGCAATCGTTATTTCCGGTCAGGCCTCGCTCTGACCCCAAGCTTTAAGGATCTGAACCGTGATTGGACGCTTGCGCGGCACCCTGGCTGAGAAACAGCCGCCGCACCTGATTCTGGATGTAAACGGGCTGGGGTATGAGCTGGAAGTGCCCATGACCACCCTGTACCGCCTGCCGTCGGTCGGTGAACCTATAACGCTGCATACCCATCTGGTGGTGCGCGAAGACGCGCAACTACTCTATGGTTTCATTGGCAAGCGCGACCGCGACTTCTTCCGCGAACTGATTCGCCTTAATGGCGTGGGGCCTAAATTGGCCCTGGCGTTGATGTCGAGCCTGGAAGTGGATGAGCTGGTACGAGCCGTTTCGGCCCAGGACACCTCAGCGCTGACCAAGGTACCGGGCGTGGGCAAGAAAACCGCCGAGCGCCTGTTGGTAGAACTCAAGGACCGCTTCAAGGCCTGGGAAGTGGTGCCGAGCATGTTCGCCCTGGTGCCGAACCAGCCGGATATGCCGGCGGGCCAGGTCGCGAGTGCTGAAAGCGACGCCGTCAGTGCGCTGATCTCCCTGGGCTACAAACCCCAGGAGGCCAGCAAGGCCGTCTCGGCCATCAAGGACAAGAACCTGAGCAGCGAAGACATGATCCGCCGAGCCCTGAAGGGAATGATTTAAGTGATTGAAGCTGATCGTCTGATCGCGGCCACCGGGCCTCGTGACCGTGAAGAAGTCCAGGACCGCGCCATCCGGCCCTTGAGCCTTGCCGACTACATCGGCCAGCCCACCGTGCGCGAGCAGATGGAGTTGTTTATCCAGGCCGCGCGCGGGCGCAGTGAGTCCTTGGACCATACCTTGATCTTCGGCCCGCCGGGGCTGGGTAAAACCACCCTGGCCAACATCATTGCCCAGGAAATGGGCGTGTCGATCAAGTCCACCTCCGGCCCGGTGCTGGAGCGGCCAGGTGATTTGGCGGCGTTGCTCACCAACCTCGAGCCCCATGACGTGCTGTTCATCGACGAGATCCACCGGCTCTCGCCTATCGTCGAGGAAGTGCTGTACCCGGCGATGGAAGATTTCCAGCTCGACATCATGATCGGCGAAGGCCCGGCGGCCCGCTCGATCAAGCTCGACTTGCCACCGTTCACGCTGGTGGGCGCGACGACCCGTGCGGGCATGCTGACCAACCCGCTGCGAGACCGTTTCGGCATCGTTCAACGTCTGGAGTTCTATAGCACTACCGATCTGGCGACCATTGTCAGCCGTTCGGCCAGTATTCTCGGCCTGCCCCTGGACCCGGAGGGCGCGTTTGAAATCGCTCGTCGGGCCCGGGGCACGCCACGGATTGCCAACCGCTTGTTGCGTCGTGTGCGTGACTTTGCCGAAGTACGGGCCAAGGGGCATATCACCAAGGCCGTGGCGGACCTGGCCTTGAACCTGCTGGATGTGGACGAGCATGGCTTCGATCATCAGGATCGACGCCTGCTCTTGACCATGATCGAGAAGTTCGACGGCGGCCCGGTGGGTGTCGACAGCCTGGCGGCGGCCATCAGTGAAGAGCGCCATACCATCGAAGATGTGCTGGAGCCGTACCTGATCCAGCAGGGCTATATCATGCGTACGCCAAGGGGGCGGGTGGTGACGCGCCATGCCTATCTGCACTTCGGGTTAAACATTCCGTCACGATTGGGGGAGATGCCCGTGGTAGACGAATTCCTTGATGCAGTGGACGATTAAAAGCTTCACGCCAGTCGATTTATTCGATGTTTGTGCTGTCCTAGTGGCTGGCGTCGTCATTCAGTCACTGGATATGTTTTTCGAGAATGAAAAAACAGTTGCCCCACCGGATTGGCAACCTGAGGAGTAAGCACTAGAGTATGCGCGCGCAAAACGGGGATCAGTCGTTCGCACATCGCTGTCGCGTTTATTACGAGGACACCGATGCCGGCGGCATCGTGTATTACGTCAATTATCTCAAGTTCATGGAGCGGGCTCGTACCGAGCGGCTACGGGAGCTGGGCTTTGCCCAATCCCAGCTGGCAGGGGAGGACCTGTTATTCGTCGTGCATTCCAGCGAGGCGCGTTACCACGCACCGGCGCGACTGGACGACGAGCTGCTGGTCAGCGCTGAAGTAATCGAATTGAACCGTGCCAGCCTGCGTTTCAAGCAGCAGGTCAGGCGGGCAACGGATGCAACGCTGCTCTGTGAGGGGCAGTTCCTGGTGGCGTGTGTGCGCACCAATAGTTTGAAACCTCGGGCCATTCCCGAAACTCTACGTGCGGCCTTTGCCGCCGTGAGCGGCGCGGGTAAACAATCAAAGCAGGAGATTTAGCGTGGAACCTACCGTCGTCGACCATTCCTCCATGTGGAGCCTGGTCAGCAATGCCAGTGTCGTGGTTCAACTGGTGATGCTGACCCTGGTAGCCGCATCGGTTACCTCTTGGGTCATGATTTTTCAGCGCAGCAACCTGCTGCGCGCCGGTCGACGTGCCCTGGAGAGCTTTGAAGAGCGCTTCTGGTCGGGTATCGACCTGTCCAAGCTGTACCGCCAGGCCGGCAGCAACCCGGACCCGGACTCGGGCGTCGAGCAGATCTTCCGCGCGGGCTTCAAGGAATTCTCGCGCCTGCGCCAGCAGCCGGGTGTTGATCCGGAAGCGGTCATGGAAGGCGTGGCCCGTGCCATGCGCGTCGCCATTTCCCGTGAAGAAGAGAAACTGGAGCAGAGCCTGCCGTTCCTCGCTACCGTCGGTTCCGTCAGCCCGTACATCGGCCTGTTCGGTACGGTGTGGGGGATCATGAACTCGTTCCGCGGCCTGGCCCAGGCCCAGCAAGCGACCCTGGCCACCGTGGCCCCGGGTATTGCCGAAGCCCTGATCGCCACCGCGATCGGCCTGTTCGCCGCTATCCCCGCAGTAATTGCCTACAACCGCTTTGCTGCAACCAGCGAAACGTTGATCAGCCGTTACTACACCTTCGCCGATGAGTTCCAGGCGATCCTGCACCGTAAAGTGCACACCAGCGAAGAATAAGCAGGTAATTCCCAATGGCTTTAATCGCTCGAGCTCGCAAAAAGCGCAAGCCGGTCGCCGAGATGAACGTAGTACCCTACATCGACGTGATGCTGGTGCTGCTGGTGATCTTCATGGTGACCGCGCCGATGCTCAACCAGGGCGTGAAGGTTGATCTGCCCAAGGTTTCCAGTGAAGCCTTGCCGCAGGACAACAACACTCAGGTCCTGACCATTTCGATCAAGGCTGACAAGACCTATTACTGGAACCTTGGCAGCGAAGTCGACACCCAGAAGCAACAGGACAAGGCCTTGACCCTGCCGGCGATGACCGATGCGGTGACCAAGATCATTCGCTCCGGCAACGAAGGCGGCAAGCACACCCAGGTGTTCATCCGCGGCGACAAGTCGGTCGACTACGGTTCCGTCATGGGCGCCATGGGCGGGCTGCAGAAGGCCGGCGTCGGTAACGTTGGCTTGATTACCGAGGCGCCCTGATGCACCAACAGCGAGAGCCGTCCGCCTCGGAAAGCTTCTTCTGGCCTAGCGTCTGGGCAATTGCCCTGCACGTCCTGGTCTTTGGCATGCTGTTCGTCAGCTTTGCCATGACTCCGGACCTGCCGCCAGCCAAGCCGATCGTGCAGGCGACCCTGTATCAGCTGAAATCGAAAAGCCAGGCCACCACCCAGACCAATCAGAAGATTGCGGGTGAGGCCCAGAAGTCGGCTGCGCGCCAGACTGAAGTCGAACAGATGGAACAGAAGAAGGTCGAGCAGGAAGCGGTGAAGGCTGCTGCGGAACAAAAGAAAGAAGAGGCGGCTCAAAAGGCCGAGGAATCGAAAAAGGCTGACGAAGCCAAGAAGGCCGACGAGGCGAAAAAGGCTGATGAAGCCAAGAAAGCCGAGAAAGCTGCCGAAGCTAAAAAAGCTGAAGAGAAACAATTGGCTGATATAGCCAAGAAGAAATCTGAAGAAGAAGCCAAGAAGGCTGCCGAAGAAGAGGCCAAGAAAAAGGCCGCTGAAGACGCCAAGAAGAAAATAGTCGAAGACGCGAAGAAGAAAGCCGCCGAAGACGCCAAGAAAAAAGCTGAAGCAGACGAGGCGAAGAAGAAAATCGCCGACGACGCGAAGAAGAAAGCTGCCGCCGATGCCAGCAAGAAAAAGGCCCAGGAAGCAGCGCGTAAATCCGCCGAAGAGAAAAAGGCCCAGGCCTTGGCAGATTTGCTCTCCGACACGCCGCAGCGTCAGCAAGCCTTGGCCGATGAACGTGGTGATGAAGTCGCGGGCAGTTTCGACGACCTGATTCGGGCGCGGGCAGCAGAAGGCTGGACACGTCCACCTTCGGCACGCAAAGGCATGACAGTAGTGCTGCAGATCGGCATGTTGCCGGACGGTACGGTGACTTCGGTCAGTGTGGCCAAGTCCAGTGGTGACGGTTCGTTCGACAGTTCGGCGGTTGCCGCGGTCAAGAATATTGGCCGGTTGACCGAGATGCAGGGAATGAAACCAAGCGACTTCGCTCCCTATCGTTCATTCAAGATGACATTCACACCTGAGGATCTAGCCTTGTGAGAAACCTTCTTCGAGGAATGCTTGTCGTTATTTGCTGTATGGCAGGGATAGCGGCGGCGGATGAAAAGAACATCCTGGTCACCAGCGGCAGCGATCGGGCTACCCCGATCGCGGTAGTGCCGTTTGGCTGGCAGGGCGGCAGCGTGCTGCCGGACGACATGGCCCAGATCGTCAGCGACGACCTGCGCAATTCCGGTTACTACGCACCGATTCCGAAAGGCAACATGATCAGCCAGCCGACCCAGGCCAGCGAAGTCATCTTCCGTGATTGGAAAGCGGTGGGCGCGCAGTACCTGATGGTCGGCAGCATCACGCCGGCCGGCGGTCGCCTGCAGATCCAGTACACCTTGTTCAACGTGGCCACTGAGCAGCAGGTCCTGACCGGCAGCGTATCGGGTACCGCCGAACAACTGCGCGACATGGCCCACTACATCTCGGACCAGTCGTTTGAAAAACTCACCGGTATCAAGGGGGCGTTCTCGACACGCCTGCTTTATGTAACGGCCGAGCGTTTCTCCGTAGACAACACTCGCTACACCCTGCAGCGTTCGGACTACGACGGTGCGCGGGCAGTGACCTTGCTGCAATCCCGTGAGCCAATCCTGTCGCCGCGCTTCGCGCCGGACGGCAAGCGTATTGCCTACGTGTCCTTCGAACAGAAGCGTCCGCGTATCTTCGTCCAGCACATCGATACTGGCCGTCGTGAGCAGATCACCAACTTTGAAGGCCTCAACGGTGCACCGGCCTGGTCGCCGGATGGTTCGCGCCTGGCATTCGTACTGTCCAAGGACGGCAACCCGGACATCTACGTGATGAACATGGCTTCGCGCCAGATCAGCCGCGTGACCAGCGGTCCTGGTATCAACACCGAACCGTTCTGGGGCAAGGATGGTTCGACCATCTACTTCACCTCGGACCGCGGCGGCAAGCCACAGATCTACAAGACCAGCGTTGGCGGTGGGGGCGCGGAACGCGTGACCTTTATCGGTAACTACAACGCCAATCCTAAGCTTTCGGCTGATGAAAAGACGTTGGTGATGATTCACCGTCAGGATGGTTTCACTAATTTCCGGGTTGCGGCCCAGGATTTGCAGCGTGGAACGGTAAAAATCCTCACAGATACCAACCTTGATGAGTCAGCTACTGTTGCGCCCAACGGCACCATGGTAATCTACGCCACCCGCCAGCAGGGCCGGGGAGTCTTGATGCTCGTGTCCATTAATGGACGCGTAAGGCTCCCGCTTCCTACCGCACAAGGCGAAGTCAGAGAACCGTCCTGGTCCCCTTACCTGAACTGACGCGGCGCTACAAAAAGAAGTACTTAACACACTGGGGTTCATTAGGAGTTTCACGATGGAAATGCTGAAGTTTGGTAAGTTTGCTGCTCTGGCTCTGGCTCTGTCCGTAGCCGTTGGTTGCTCGTCTAAAGGCGGCGACAATGCCGGTGAAGGCGCAGCTGTTGATCCAAACGCTGGTTACGGCGCTAACACTGGTGCAGTTGACGGCTCCCTGAGCGAAGAAGCTGCTCTGCGCGCTATCACCACTTTCTACTTCGAATACGACAGTTCGGACCTGAAACCAGAAGCCATGCGCGCTCTGGACGTTCACGCGAAGGACCTGAAAGCTAACGGCGCTCGCGTTGTTCTGGAAGGTAACACTGACGAACGTGGTACTCGTGAGTACAACATGGCACTGGGCGAGCGTCGTGCGAAAGCCGTTCAGCGCTACCTGGTACTGCAAGGTGTTGCTCCAGGCCAACTGGAACTGGTTTCCTACGGTAAAGAGCGTCCAGTTGCTACTGGCCACGACGAGCAGTCCTGGGCTCAAAACCGTCGCGTCGAACTGCGTAAGTAATTCGTCATGCGAACGTGCCGTCGTGCTCTAGCTGTATTGGCTCTCAGCCTCGCCCCGCTTGCGGTGTGGGCTGCGGTTCCTGTGGAAGATAGCAACTCTGGCTATAACAATAGCGGGAGCAGTTATCCGCCAGCGGGTTATGGCACGAATGGCGCCTATGCTGGGGGGGCGGCTACGTCCGCTCCCTCGGCACAGGGCGAACTGTTCAACCAGCTGCAACGCATGCAGGATCAATTGGCGCAGCAACAAGGCACCATTGAAGTTCTGCAAAATGAGGTGCGTCAGCTGAAGCAGGAAGGCCTGGAGCGTTACCAGGATCTTGATCGACGTATAGGAGCCGGTGTTACACCTGCCGCTACTCCTGATAATTCTTCTGCCGGTGGCGCGCCCAGCGCGGCTATCGGTGGTGCAGCAGCAGGGGCCGCCGCTGCGAGCCAAGCCCCTGCCGCCAGCAGTGAACCGGGTGATCCGGCGAAGGAAAAGCTGTATTACGATGCAGCCTTCGACCTGATCAAGGCCAAGGATTTCGATAAGGCCAGCAAAGCCTTTACCGCCTTCCTGGGCCGCTACCCAAACAGCCAGTACGCGGGCAACGCCCAATACTGGTTGGGCGAGGTGAATCTGGCAAAGGGTGATCTGCAGGGGGCGGGCCAGGCATTTGCCAAGGTCAGCCAGCTGTACCCCAAGCACGCCAAGGTGCCCGACTCGCTGTATAAACTCGCTGACGTAGAACGCCGCCTGGGTCATACCGACAAGGTCAAAGGCATTCTGCAGCAGGTCGTAGCCCAATATCCGGGTACCTCCGCTGCACAGTTGGCCCAACGGGATCTGCAACGCTTGTAAGCGATGCAGCCGTTTAGAAGAAACCCGCGCCTGGCGCGGGTTTTTTCGTTAGAATCCACGCCCTTTTATGACACACGCTTCCTGGGGCCTACGCGTTGGCGGGGTTCCTTGAAGTGCCTGACGGAGGCGGACAGCCTGTTTAGCTGTTACGCCCGTGGCGACTATGCAAGACACATTACGCATCACCGAAGTTTTTTACTCGTTACAGGGTGAAACGCGAACCGCTGGCCTGCCCACGGTTTTTGTGCGCCTGACCGGTTGCCCCTTGCGTTGCCAATACTGTGACAGCGCCTACGCCTTCAGTGGCGGCACTGTGCGCACCCTCGAAGACATCCTGGAGCAGGTTGCCGGCTACCGGCCCCGCTACGTCTGTGTAACGGGTGGCGAGCCCCTGGCCCAGCCCAACGCCATCCCCTTGCTCAAACAGCTGTGTGATGCCGGTTACGAGGTCTCCCTGGAAACCAGTGGGGCCCTGGATATTTCCGCTGTAGACCCGCGTGTCAGCCGAGTGGTTGACCTCAAGACGCCGGGCTCCAAGGAAGTGCACCGCAACCGCTACGAGAACATCGAACTGCTGACGCCCAACGATCAGGTCAAGTTCGTGATTTGTTCCCGTGAAGACTACGACTGGGCCAATTCCAAGCTGATCCAGTACGGCCTTGACCGCCGTGCCGGTGAGGTATTGTTCTCTCCCAGCCACCACGACCTGAACGCGCGCGATCTGGCCGACTGGGTGGTTGCCGATAACCTGCCCGTACGCCTGCAATTGCAGCTGCATAAATACCTGTGGAACGACGAACCGGGGCGCTGAGATGACTGATCAAAAGCGCGCGGTCATCCTGCTGTCAGGTGGCCTCGATTCCGCAACGCTAGTGGCCATGGTTCGCGCCGAAGGTTACAGCTGTTACACCATGAGCTTCGACTACGGTCAGCGCCACCGCGCCGAGCTGGATGCAGCCGCCCGTGTGGCCCGAGACTTGGGCGTGGTCGAACACAAGGTGATTGGCCTGAACCTCGACGGCATGGGTGGCTCGGCCTTGACCGACAGCACTATCGACGTCCCAGAGGCCCCCACCCAAGGCATCCCGGTTACCTACGTACCGGCACGCAACACCGTGTTCCTGTCCCTGGCCCTGGGCTGGGCGGAGGTTCTGAGTGCCCGTGACATCTTCATCGGGGTTAACGCGCTTGATTACAATGGCTACCCGGACTGCCGCCCCGAATACGTCGAGTCGTTCGAGCGTATGGCCAATTTGGCGACAAAAGCCGGGGTAGAAGGGCAGGGTTTCCGGATCCAGGCACCGCTGCAAAACCTGAGCAAGGCCGCTATCGTGAAGGCTGGCGTAGGACTCGGTGTCGATTACTCGCTGACAGTTTCCTGCTATCAGGCAGACGATGACGGCCGTGCCTGTGGGAAATGCGACAGCTGCCGGCTGCGTGCAGAGGGCTTCCAAATGGCCGGAATTACGGACCCGACGCGTTATTTCTGATTTATTTCAAATAAGGTGTTGAATAATCCTTAGAAATCAGTATTATACGCGCCACCACACAGCGGGTCGTTAGCTCAGTTGGTAGAGCAGTTGGCTTTTAACCAATTGGTCGTAGGTTCGAATCCCACACGACCCACCATTTTTGGCGGTTTAGAAAATCCGGAAGGCCCACGCAAGTGAGGATTTCCGGGTTTTTTTTTGCCTGCGATTTGGTGCTTACCTGCCGGTGCGCAATGCACCCAAGCTATACCAGCATTTGGCAAACCTCCCTGTTGACTCTCCTGTTACGGGCACACCCTATCCTGCCCGCTCGACTTTTCAGGATGAAGTGATGATGAGCAAGCGAGTACTGGTGATTCTGGGGCACCCCTCAACCGACAGTTTCTGTGGGGCATTGACCGACACCTATGTGAAGGCGGCCACAGAGGCCGGGCACGATGTGCGTCTGTTACGCCTGGATGCACTGCGGTTTGATCCAGTGCTGCACGATGGCTACAAACAGGTTCAGTTGCTGGAGCCCGATCTGCTCAAGGCCCAGGCCGATATCACGTGGGCTGAGCACCTGGCGTTTGTCTATCCCATCTGGTGGGGCGGAATTCCGGCCCTGATGAAAGGCTTCTTCGATCGGATATTCCTTCCCGGATTTGCCTTCAAGTATCGCGAAGGCAAAGCCTTTCCCGACAAGCTTTTGAAGGGGCGCACGGCCCACCTGCTGGTCACGATGGATACCCCGCCGTGGTACTACAAGTGGGTCTACTGCATGCCGGGCCTGCACCAGATGCGCAAGACTACCCTGGAGTTCTGTGGCATCAAACCATTGAAGACCCTCACGTTCGGGCCGATCCTCGGTTCCGGCGACTCCCAGCGCGAAGCCTGGCTCAAGCAAGCCCAGGCTATTGCTTGCCGCTGACATAGCCGTTGCACAGCATCGCCTTGCAGCAGGCGATGCCGGCTTTATCCCTGCCAATTACACTGCCTTTTGCCACCTTCGGGTTTCCGACCCCGTAGACATGTGTGAAGATGCGGCGCGCCAAAGTGCTCTCCCCACTCTTGTGCCAAAAAAGGACTTTTCATGTATATCGGCAAAGCCGCCCAGCTATCGGGCACTACCGTCAAGACGATCCGCCACTATGAAGACATTGGCTTGCTGCCGCCGCCCGTGCGCGAAGGTAAGTATCGGGTCTATAACCAGCAATGCGTTGAGCTGTTGACGTTCATCAAGTGTGCTCAGCAGCTGGGTTTCAAGCTTAAGGAAATGCAGGCGATTCTTAAGGACCACCGGGGCCTGGAGCTGCCGTGGGATTTGGCCAACCAGGCCATTGCCGATAAAAAGCTCGAGCTGAAAGCCCAGATCGAAGGGCTGCAAAACATCTACGACGGTCTTGAGCAGTTCGAAAGCAACCTCAAGGACGCCCGGTACCAATGCCAGTTTGAGCCTCTTTCCAAAACGGTCTGAACGAACTTGCTGCATGAACACTGCCCGCTGACGGCTATGTGCTTGAGGTGATGTCTGAAGGCGGGGGAGACCCAAGGTACCATTGCGGTTTTTAATCGACAGGCACACGCGTCAAAGCCAGATTAGGCTTTTGAAACCATTGGATATTCTGTAGCCTTGCGCAGCTTCACCTTTACCCGTGCTTGATGAACACAATCACTTCGTCCGGCGGCGCCCGAAGGGCTCCAGAGCCGGTGGTACACTCGACTTTCGCGCTACTGCGCCTGCAGGTCTTGCGAACATGACGCACATTTCCGAACGCCTACTGGTTCAAGCCCACCTCGACGCCAAGCAGCCCAAGGCCCTCAGCGCCGAGGAAGAGGCGAGCCTGCGTGCCGCCATTGCTGCCGAGCTCAAGGCTCAGGACGCGGTGCTGGTTGCCCACTTCTATTGCGATCCGGTGATCCAGGCCCTGGCCGAAGAAACCGGCGGCTGTGTCTCCGACTCCCTGGAAATGGCCCGCTTCGGCGCAGCCCACCCGGCCAAGACCGTACTGGTCGCCGGTGTACGTTTCATGGGCGAGACCGCCAAAATCCTCACCCCCGAAAAACGCATCCTCATGCCGACCCTGGAAGCCACCTGCTCCCTGGACCTGGGGTGTCCGGTGGATGAGTTTTCGGCGTTCTGCGACCAGCATCCCGAACGCACCGTGGTGGTGTATGCCAACACCTCGGCGGCGGTCAAGGCCCGGGCCGATTGGGTGGTGACCTCCAGCTGTGCGCTGGAAATCGTCGAAAGCCTGATGGACAACGGCGAGACCATCATCTGGGGCCCGGACAAGCACCTGGGTACCTACATCCAGCGCCAGACCGGCGCCGACATGCTGCTGTGGGACGGTGCGTGCATCGTCCACGAGGAGTTCAAGTCCAAGCAGTTGGAAGACATGAAGGCGCTGTACCCGGACGCAGCGATCCTGGTGCACCCGGAATCGCCGACCTCAGTGATCGAACTGGCCGACGCGGTGGGCTCCACCAGCCAATTGATTGCGGCGGCACAGCGGCTGCCGAACAAGACCTTCATCGTGGCGACCGACCGCGGCATCTTCTACAAGATGCAGCAGCTGTGCCCGGACAAGGTCTTCGTCGAAGCGCCCACGGCCGGTAACGGCGCCGCGTGCCGCAGTTGCGCACACTGCCCGTGGATGGCGATGAATACGCTGGAGCGCACGCTGCAGTGCCTGCGTGAGGGCAGTAACGAGATCTTCGTCGAGCCGTCGGTGATTCCTCACGCCGTGCGACCGCTCAAGCGCATGCTGGATTTCACCCAGGCTGCGCGCCTGAGGCTGGCCGGTAACGCCTGAATCGAGGCGAGCTCGGTTGAAAATGTGGGAGGGGGCAAGCCCCTTCCCACATTTTGATCTCCAATAAGAAGGGTATTATTTCTTTTGCTTCGGGATGCGCACCAACTGCGTATCCGAGTAGATGTCATGCCAGCTGCGTTTGTGCTTGTCGAACAACGACCAGACAAACCCCAGCCCCACGCACAACCATGACGCAATCGACACCACAAAGCGCAACAGCGCCTGCCACAGGCTGATCCGCGAGCCGTCGGCGTTTTGCACGCGCACGCCCCAGACCTGCATGCCCAGGGTTTGCCCGGAATGGGTCCAGAACTTGGCAAAGAAACCAAACAGCACAAAGAACAGAATCGTCGACAGCAGCGGGTCACCGTCCAGTGCGCCGGATTCGGTGAGGGTGCGCATCCTGGCTTCGCCCACGAACGCGATCCATACCAGCTTGTAGATAAACGCGGTGACGATCAGCAGCGCGGTGCACAACAGGAAGTCATAGAACATCGCTGCCAGGCGACGGCCCAGGCCAACGGCGGGGAACTCGCCTTGGGGACTCAGCAAGGGTTTGGACATGGCAGGGCTCTCAGAGGAAAAAAATCATTTTACGGAATAGCGCCCATAAAAAAGCCCCTGATGTCATGTCAGGGGCTTTTTGTCGCAGGAAGGATCAGCCTTCTGCTTGTACTTCGTCAGCCTGCATGCCTTTCTGGCCTTGAACTGCAACGAAGGTGACCTTCTGGCCTTCCTTCAGGCTTTTGAAGCCGTTGCCTTGAATAGCGCGGAAATGCACGAACAGATCCGGACCGCTTTCTGGAGTGATAAAACCAAACCCTTTCTCGTCGTTAAACCACTTGACGGTACCGCTCTGACGATCAGCCATTTTCTTATTTCCTTGACGCTAAAAATTAATGACAGCCCCTTTCACATGAAAGAGTACTGGGCTGGGTTGCAGGAAAGTAAGAGACGTCGAACGGGTTGTAGCACAACTACTTCAGCTACTGCCCAGGTCCAGGTTCCAAGCGACCCATGCAAACACAGTGGGCAAACTCTACGCCAACTAATGGAGAAAAAACAAGCCCTGGCAAAAGCCCAGGTTTTGCTCGGCCTCATGACACTTCGTTGAATAATGTGGAACCGACTTATTCGATAGAATGGGTCACTTGTTATAGGTTAATTCCTATAATAATGCCTATCGTTGCTGCACTGTTTTATGGCGGTTGCGTTACAGATTAGTGCACGTTAACGCAACCGCGTTACTTATAGGAACAGTCAATCAGCCACGATAGTAACGTTGCGGCACAAATGGCATTTTGCTTACACGAAGTGGCACTTTTTTCCCACGCACCAACGCAGAGACTTCGGTGTCCAGTGCGGTGAATGCGCTGTCCAGGTAACCCATGGCCAGTGGGCCACCCAGGCTCGGGCCAAAGCCACCGCTGCACACGCTGCCGATCACGCTGCCGTGTTCGTCGACGATCTCTGCGCCTTCACGTACGGGTGTGCGTTCCTGGGGCAGCAGGCCTACGCGCTTGCGGCTTACACCGGTTTGCTGCTGGGTGAAGATGCGGTCGGCACCCGGGAAGCCACCGGCACGCGCACCGTCGGTGCGTCGGGCCTTGGAGATTGCCCACAAGAGGCTGGCTTCGATCGGGGTGGTCTCAGTGTTCATGTCGTGGCCGTACAGGCACAGGCCGGCTTCCAGGCGCAGCGAGTCACGGGCGCCCAGGCCGATGGCCTGCACTTCGTCCTCGGCCAGCAGGCTGCGCGCCAGGCTTTCGGCGCTGGCGGCAGGCACGGAGATTTCAAAACCGTCTTCACCGGTGTAGCCCGAGCGGCTGACGTAGCAGTCCACGCCCAGCAGGCGCACCGGGGCGAATTGCATGAAGGTCATCCGGGTGACTTCCGGGGCCAGGCGCGCCAATACCTTCACTGCGGCCGGGCCTTGCAGGGCCAGCAGCGCGCGTTCTTCGAACAGCGGCTCGATGCGGCACTGCTCGCCGATATGCTGGCGCAGGTGCGCCAGGTCCTGGTCCTTGCAGGCCGCGTTGACTACCAGGAACAGTTCGTCGTTACCCAGGTTCGCCACCATCAGGTCGTCGAGGATGCCGCCCTGGTCATTGGTGAACATGGCGTAGCGCTGCATGCCGACCGGCAGGTCGATGATGTCGACCGGCACCAGGGTTTCCAGGGCCTTTGCGGCATTGGCGCCGGTCAGGCGGATCTGGCCCATGTGGGACACGTCGAACAGCCCGGCTTGTTCACGGGTGTGCAGGTGCTCCTTCATCACGCCCAGTGGGTATTGCACCGGCATGTCGTAGCCGGCGAAGGGCACCATGCGTGCACCCAGCTCGAGGTGCAGGGCGTGCAATGGGGTTTTCAACAGGGTTTCGGTGGACATGTTCAGCTCCTGAAAAACGTGCCGGCGCGCCTTTAGGCGTCAGCACTCGATAATGTTGACCGCTAAACCGCCACGGGCGGTTTCCTTGTATTTGCTTTTCATGTCGGCGCCGGTCTGGCGCATGGTGCGGATGACCTTGTCCAGCGAGACGAAGTGTTGCCCGTCGCCACGCAAGGCCATGCGCACCGCATTGATGGCCTTCACCGAGCCCATGGCATTGCGCTCGATGCAGGGCACCTGCACCAGCCCGCCAATCGGGTCGCAGGTCAGGCCGAGGTTGTGTTCCATGCCGATCTCGGCGGCGTTTTCCACCTGGGAAACCGTACCGCCCAATACTTCGCACAACGCGCCAGCGGCCATGGAGCAGGCCACGCCGACTTCACCCTGGCAACCGACTTCGGCCCCGGAGATCGACGCGTTTTCCTTGTACAGAATCCCGATGGCGGCGGCGGTGAGCAGAAAGCGCACCACGCCGTCTTCATTCGCGCCGGGGATAAAGCGCATGTAGTAATGCAGCACCGCCGGCACAATCCCGGCCGCACCGTTGGTGGGCGCCGTGACCACGCGCCCGCCGTTGGCGTTTTCTTCGTTGACGGCCAGGGCGTACAGGTTGACCCAGTCCAGCACCGACAACGGGTCGCGCAGGGCCGACTCCGGGTTCTTGCACAACTGGCGATGCAAGGCGGCGGCACGACGCTTGACCTTCAGGCCGCCGGGCAAGATGCCTTCGTTGCGACAGCCGGCTGCCACGCAGTCCTGCATCACCTGCCAGATCTTCAACAGGCCGGCACGGGTTTGCGCTTCCGGGCGCCAGGCACTTTCATTGGTCAGCATCACCTGGCTGATGGACAGACCGTAGGTGGTGCAATGGCCGAGCAAGTCCTTGGCATGCTTGAACGGGAACGTCAGTGGGGTGGCGTCTTCGACGATCCGGTCCGCACCGGCGGCGTCTTCATCCACCACAAAACCGCCGCCCACCGAGTAGTACTCGCGGCTGCGGATCTGGATACCCGCCGCATCAAAGGCACGAAAAATCATGCCGTTGGGGTGGTAGGCCAGGGGTTTGCGAATCATCGCCAGGTGTTCTTTCTCGTTGAACGCAATGCTGTGTTCGCCGAGCAGGTTCAAGCGACCGTCGCCGCGCATCTGCGCCAGGCGTGCGGCCACGGTTTCGGTGTTCACGGTGTCCGGGTGTTCGCCTTCCAGGCCCAGCAGCACGGCCTTGTCGCTGCCGTGGCCTTTGCCGGTGGCGCCGAGGGAGCCATAGAGTTCCACCTTGATGCCGGTGGTGGCGCTCAGCAGGTTGTCACGCTTGAGGCCCTCGACGAACCGAGCGGCCGCACGCATGGGGCCGACGGTGTGGGAACTGGAGGGGCCGATGCCAATCTTGAACAGGTCGAACACGCTTAAAGACATGAGTTGTTCTCCGGTTTCTTGTTATGTATTGGGTGGTACTCGGTCAATGTGGGAGGGGGCTTGCTCCCGATGGCAGTGTGTCAGTCAACAGAGATGTTGAATGTAAAACCGCCATCGGGAGCAAGCCCCCTCCCACATTTGATTGAGTTCAGCCTCAGGTTACGCGTAGCTCTCGATTGAAGGGCATGCGCATACGAGATTGCGATCACCAAACACATTGTCAACCCGGCCAACCGGTGGCCAGTACTTGCCTTCGATCAACGAAGCGACCGGGTACACCGCTTGTTCACGGCTGTATGGGTGGCTCCATTCGCCAACCAGTTCCGCCGCGGTGTGTGGTGCGTTTTTCAGCGGGTTGTCGTCCTTGTCCAGGGTGCCGTTTTCCACCGCGCGGATTTCTTCGCGGATGGCGATCATCGCGTCGCAGAAGCGGTCCAGTTCTTCCTTGGACTCGCTTTCGGTCGGCTCGATCATCAGCGTACCCGCCACCGGGAACGACATGGTCGGGGCGTGGAAGCCAAAGTCGATCAGGCGCTTGGCCACGTCATCCACGCTGATGCCGCTGCTGTCCTTCAGCGGGCGCAGGTCGAGGATGCATTCGTGCGCCACCAGGCCGTTGCTGCCGGTGTACAGCACGGGGTAGTGCTCTTCGAGCCGACGGGAAATGTAGTTGGCATTCAGGATCGCCAGCTGCGACGCGCGCTTGAGGCCTGCGCCGCCCATCATGCTGATGTACATCCAGGTGATCGGCAGGATGCTTGCACTGCCGAACGGTGCCGCACACACCGCGCCTTCCTTGCGCGCCATGGCCGCGTGGCCGGGCAGGAAGGGCGTGAGGTGGGACTTGACGCCAATCGGGCCAACGCCCGGGCCGCCACCGCCGTGGGGGATGCAGAAGGTCTTGTGCAAATTCAGGTGGGACACGTCGCCGCCGAACTTACCCGGTGCGCACAGGCCAACCATCGCGTTCATGTTGGCGCCGTCGATGTACACCTGGCCGCCGTTGTCGTGGATGATCCCGCAGATTTCGCGGATACCTTCTTCGAACACGCCGTGGGTGGACGGGTAGGTAATCATCAGCGCGGCGAGGTGCTCACGGTGCTCGATGGCCTTGGCGCGCAGGTCTTCGATGTCGACGTTGCCACGGGCGTCGCAGGCGGTAACCACCACACGCATTCCGGCCATGTTGGCGGTGGCCGGGTTGGTGCCGTGGGCCGACGATGGGATCAGGCAGATGTCGCGACGTGCTTCGCCACGGCTCTGGTGATAGGCACGGATGGCCAACAGGCCGGCGTACTCGCCCTGGGAACCGGCGTTCGGCTGCAGGGAGATCGCGTCATACCCGGTGGCCGCGCAGAGCATGGCCTCCAGCTCGGAGGTCAGTTGCAGGTAGCCGGCGCTTTGCTCGGCCGGGGCGAACGGGTGCAGGGCACCGAACTCGGCCCAGGTCACCGGGATCATTTCACTGGCGGCGTTGAGCTTCATGGTGCACGAGCCCAGCGGGATCATGGTGCGGTCCAGGGCCAGGTCCTTGTCCGCCAGCTTGCGCAGGTAGCGCATCAGCTCGGTTTCCGAGTGATAACGGTTGAACACCGGATGGCTGAGGATCGGTGACTGGCGCAGCAATGCGTCGGGCAGGCGGCTGTCCACCGTGGCGTTGACGTCCGGCAGGGCTTTGCCATTGGCAAAGATCGTCCACAGGGTTTCGATATCGCCTTGGGTGGTGGTTTCGTCGACCGAAAGGCCAACCCGCTCGGCGTCCACCACGCGCAGGTTGATGCGCTGGGCGCGGGCCTTGTCGTGCAGCGCAGCGGTGTCGGCGCCGGTGTGCAGGGTCAGGGTGTCGAAGAAGTGTGCCTGCTCGACCTTGAGGCCCAGGGCGGTCAAGCCCTTGGCGAGCATCGCGGTCAGCTGGTGAATGCGCTTGGCGATCTGGGTCAGGCCCTTGGGCCCGTGGTACACGGCATACATGCTGGCGATGTTGGCGAGCAGCACTTGCGCGGTGCAGATGTTGCTGGTGGCTTTCTCGCGGCGGATATGTTGCTCGCGGGTCTGCATGGCCAGGCGCAGGGCCGGCTTGCCGAAGCGGTCTACCGACACACCGACCAGACGCCCCGGCATGTCGCGCTTGAACGCATCCTTGGTGGAGAAGTACGCCGCGTGCGGGCCACCGAAGCCCAGCGGCACGCCGAAGCGTTGCGCGCTGCCGATTGCCACATCGGCGCCGAACTCACCCGGCGGGGCCAGCAGGGTCAGGGCCAACAGATCGGCAGCCACGGCCACCAGGGCGTTGGCGGTATGGAAACGCTCGGTCAGCGCGCGGTAGTCGAACACGTCACCGTTGCTGGCCGGGTATTGCAGCAGGGCGCCGAAGAACCGGCTGACATCGGTCAGTTCGCGCTCATCGCCGACCACCACGTCGATGCCCAGCGGCTCGGCACGGGTGCGCAGTACGTCGAGGGTTTGCGGGTGGCTGTGGACCGAGGCGAAGAAGGCGTTGCTGCCCTTGTTCTTGCTCAGGCGCTTGCAGAAGGTCATGGCTTCGGCGGCGGCGGTGGCTTCATCGAGCAGCGAGGCGTTGGCGATCGGCAGGCCGGTGAGGTCGCTGATCAGGGTCTGGAAGTTCAGCAGCGCTTCCAGGCGGCCTTGGGAAATTTCTGGCTGGTAGGGGGTGTAGGCGGTGTACCAGGCCGGGTTTTCCAGGAGGTTGCGCAGGATCGGCGACGGCGTATGGCAGTTGTAGTAGCCCTGGCCGATGTAGGTCTTGAACAGTTGGTTCTGGCTGGCAATGGCCTTGATCCTGGCCAGGGCCTCGGCTTCGCCCAGGCCGTCTTCCAGGCCGAGCACGCTGGTGCCCTTGATGCTTTCCGGGATCACGCTGGCGCTCAGGGCTTCCAGGGAATCGAAGCCCAGGCTGGCGAGCATCTGCTGCTCATCTTCCTGGCGCGGGCCGATGTGGCGGGCGATGAACTCATTGGCGGTGCTGAGATTGATGGTCATGGCGCGCTCCTCAGGCTTCGGCGTTGGCTTTGATCAGGCGGTCGTACGCGTCCTGATCCAACAGTTTAGCTACCGCACCGGCATCGGCCGGTTTAAAGCGGAAGAACCAGCCTTCGCCCAGCGGGTCTTCGTTGACCAGTTCCGGGCTGCCATCGAGCTTGGCGTTCACTTCCAGCACTTCACCGTCCAACGGCATGTACACGCCGCTGGCGGCCTTGACCGATTCAACCGTGGACGCTTCAGCGCCCTTGTCATAGGCCTGCAACTCCGGCAGTTGCACGAAAACCACATCACCGAGCGCGTTCTGCGCGAAAGCGGTGATACCCACGGTGACGCTGCCGTCAGCTTCGGCGCGCAGCCATTCGTGATCTTCAGTGAAACGCAACTCGCTCATGGAAACTCCTCAGGGCCAGAATCGTCTGGTGGGCGGGATTGGAATAATGGGGAGTTGCTTAGCAATATCGCGGCCAACCTTATTAATCCGTTATAAATCAATAAGTTAATAAATATGGGTATAGGCTTATGCGGTTTAGCTGTAGCGATTTCGCTACAGTCAGGCCGGGGAAAAAAAGCCTATGTGGATCAAAGCCTTGCATGGCGCGCAAAAAGCAGGGCTGTAGCGAAATCGTTCCACTGTAGCGCTTTCAGTACAGCGGATGTCGTTCTCAGACCAAAACTTGGAAATGCATTCCATGCAGCGAGTCAGGGCTTGTTTGGAATGCCGTACTTGCGCAAGCGGTGGGCGATGGCGGTGTGTGAGGTTTGCAGGCGGCTGGCCAACTGCCGGGTCGAGGGGTAACTGACGTAGAGTTTCTCCAGCAGGCTGCGCTCGAAGTCCTCGACGGCCTGTTCCAGGCTATCGACTTCGCCGTCGTTCTGGCGGGCCACGGAGGTGCCGGCGATGTCCAGGTCACCGATGTCCACCAGGCTGCTTTCGCAGATGGCGGCGGCGCGGAAGATCACGTTCTGCAACTGGCGCACATTGCCCGGCCAGCGGTTGCCCAACAGCGCCGGATAGGTGCCGGGCGCCAGGCGGCACACCGGGCGCTGGATCTGCGCACAGGCCTGTTGCATGAAGTAGCGGGCCAACAGCAGGATGTCCTGGCCGCGCTCACGCAGGGGCGGCACTTCGACGTTGAGCACGTTGAGGCGGTAGAACAGGTCTTCGCGGAAGGTACCTTCGCTGACCATTTTTTCCAGGTCGCGGTGGGTGGCGCTGAGGATGCGCACATTGACCTTCACTTCGCGGTCGCCGCCGACCCGGCGGAAGCTGCCGTCGTTGAGAAAACGCAGCAGCTTGGCTTGCAAATAGGGCGACATTTCGCCGATTTCATCGAGAAACACCGTGCCCTGGTTGGCCAGCTCCATCAGCCCCGGCTTGCCGCCGCGTTGGGCGCCGGTAAAGGCGCCGGGGGCGTAGCCGAACAATTCACTTTCGGCGAGATTCTCCGGCAGCGCCGCGCAGTTCAGCGCCAAAAACGGCGCACTGTGGCGCGCGCTGATGGCATGGCAGGCCCGCGCCACCAACTCCTTGCCGGTGCCGGTTTCGCCCTGGATCAACAGCGGCGCATCGAGCGCGGCCACCCGTTGTGCGCGTGCCTTGAGGGTGCGGATCACCGGGGATTCGCCCAGCAGCGCATCAAAGCCTTCGGCATGATCGTGGTGCAGCGCCGACAGTTGTTCGCCGATGCGGTTGGGTTGGTACAGGGTGAGCAGGGCGCCGGCATCGGTGATCGGCGTGGCGTCGAGCAAAAGCGTCTGGCCGTTGACGCTGATTTCACGCAAGGGCAGGCGAAAGCCGTTTTCCAGCAAGGTGTCCAGCAAGGCCGAGTCATTGAACAGCTCGGCGATACTTTCCCCGGCCGGTTCGCGACCGTACAGCGCGATCAGCGCCGGGTTGGCCAGCAGGATCTTGCCCGCGCTGTCCAGGGCCAGCACCGGGTCGGTCATGGCTGCCAGCAGGGCGTCGAGTTGCAGGTGGCGGCGTTGGCCGGGAAGGATGTCCACCACCGTCACCGCTTGTACGCCGTGCACGCTGAACAGCGCGTCACGCAGCTCTTCGAGCACGTCGGCGCTGAGGGTCGGCGCATCGATATAGACGTTGGGCGGCACCATTTCCACCGCATCCAGGTTGAGATTGCGCCCACCGAGCAAGGCCAGGACTTCCTGGGTAATGCCGACGCGGTCGATGAAGCTGACGTGGATACGCATGGGGCGCTTAGCAGTTCTGGAGAGTGGGAGGCGGCAAGTATGCCTTGGAGCGGGGCACAGGTGAAATCTGACAAATAATGGAGATCAAAATGTGGGAGGGGGCTTGCTCCCGATGGCGGTGTGTCAGCTGAAAATAAGCTGACTGACACCCTGCTATCGGGAGCAAGCCCCCTCCCACATTTTGCACAGTGTTGTGTCAGTCCTACCGGGTTATTCCAAGTGTTCAGGTTTGATCGGGTCCCCGGATTTCACATCCAGTTGATGCCGTACATCCTCGAACATCAGGTCGTACTGTTTGTGCATCGAGCCATTGAGCACTGCCATTTTCGGCATCCCATACTTCTGCGCGATGTTCATCGCATGCCGGGCAAAGTCGAATGCCTGGTCCTTGGGCAAGAAGAACTCTTCCTTGAGGTCCTTGCCCTGCACCGAGCCGTGCAGCTTGAACAGCATGCCCTTGCCTTCCTTTGGGTCCTGGCTGACTTCGTAGTCGATACACAGGTTGTAGCTGTAGTCGTCCTTGTTCAGCGCGTGACGTTCGACGTGCAGGTGACCGGGTTCAAAGGTGGCCATAGGCGTATCTCCTCTACTTCACAGATAGGTGATGCCAGGTGTCGCCGTGCTGATGCGTGTGCCGGCGCTGCCCTGGACGATGGCTTCGATGTCGGAGAGTGAACCGATCACCGCGGTTTTGCCAGTCTGGCGGGCGAACTCGCAGGCGGCTTGCACCTTGGGGCCCATGGAACCGGCGGCGAAGCCGAGTTTTTCCATGTCGTCGGGGTGGGCCTGGCCGATGGCTTTCTGGGTCGGCTTGCCGAAGTCGATAAAAGCGGCGTTGACGTCGGTGGCGATCACCAGCAAATCGGCGTCCAGTTGCGTGGCCAGCAACGAGGAGCACAGGTCTTTGTCGATCACGGCTTCGATGCCTTTGAGCTTGCCGTCTTCACCGTACAGGGTCGGGATACCGCCACCACCGGCGCAGATCACGATGGCGCTTTTTTCCAGCAGCCACTTGATCGGGCGAATCTCGAAAATACGTTTGGGCCGTGGGCTGGCCACGACGCGGCGATATTTATCGCCATCCGGGGCGATGGCCCAGCCTTTCTCGGCGGCGAGTTTTTCCGCTTCGGCCTTGGAGTACACCGGGCCGATGGGCTTGGTCGGGTTCTGGAAGGCAGGGTCCTTGGCGTCCACTTCCACCTGGGTGAGCAGGGTGGCGAACGGCACTTCGAAGTCCAGCAGGTTGCCCAGTTCCTGTTCGATGATGTAGCCGATCATGCCTTCGGTCTCGGCACCGAGCACGTCCAGCGGGTACGGCGAAACGCTGGTGTAGGCCGCCGCCTGCAACGACAGCAGGCCGACCTGCGGGCCATTGCCGTGGGCGATGACCAGTTCGTTGCCGGCATGGATCTTGGCGATCTGTTCGGTGGCGATGCGGATATTGGCGCGTTGGTTGTCTGCGGTCATGGGTTCACCACGGCGCAGGAGGGCGTTGCCGCCCAGGGCTACGACGATGCGCATATTGCAATCCTTCTAGAGCTCGTAATCCTTTGTAGGAGCGAGCTTGCTCGCGAAGGAGGTCAACGATAACGCGCCCATCCTGAATGAACGCGGTGCCCTTGAATTTTTCGCGAGCAAGCTCGCTCCTACAGTGGGATCGCAGCAGGGTTTAGATATCCGCGAGTGCCGACACCAGGATCGCCTTGATGGTGTGCATGCGGTTTTCCGCCTGCTCAAAGGCGATGTTGGCCGGTGACTCGAAGACTTCCTCGGTCACTTCCACACCATTGGCCAGGTTCGGATAACGTGCGGCGATGTCCTTGCCGACCTTGGTTTCGCTGTTGTGGAACGCCGGCAGGCAGTGCATGAATTTCACCCGAGGGTTGCCCGAGGCTTTCATCATCTTGGTGTTGACCTGGTACGGCAGCAGTTGCTCGATGCGTTCGTCCCACGCTTCCACCGGCTCACCCATGGACACCCAGATATCGGTGTGGATGAAGTCCACGCCCTTGACGGCTTCTTTCGGGTCTTCGGTGATGGTAATGCGCGCGCCGCTTTCCTCGGCGAAGGCCTGGCACTGTTTGATGAAGTCTTCATGGGGCCACAGGGCTTTCGGCGCGCCGATGCGCACGTCCATGCCGAGCTTGGCGCCGATCATCAGCAGCGAGTTACCCATGTTGTAGCGCGCGTCGCCCAGGTAGGCGTAGCTGATGTCATGCAGCGGCTTGTCGCTGTGCTCGCGCATGGTCAGGGTGTCGGCGATCATTTGGGTCGGGTGGAATTCGGCAGTGAGGCCGTTGAACACCGGCACGCCGGCGAACTTGGCCAGTTCTTCGACGATTTCCTGCTCGAAGCCACGGTATTCAATGGCGTCGAACATGCGACCGAGTACGCGGGCGGTGTCTTTCATGCTTTCTTTGTGGCCGATCTGCGACGACACCGGGTCGATATAGGTGACGTGGGCACCCTGGTCGTGGGCCGCCACTTCGAAGGCGCACCGGGTGCGGGTCGAGGTTTTTTCGAAGATCAGCGCGATGTTCTTGCCTTGCAGGTGCGGACGCTCGGTGCCGGTGTATTTGGCGCGCTTGAGGTCGCGGGACAGATCCAGCAGGTAATTCAGTTCGCGGGTGGTGTGGTGCATCAGCGACAGTAGGCTGCGGTTGCGCATATTGAAAGCCATGATGGAATCTCCTTAATAGTCGATAGGGTCGCGGATGATCGGGCAGGTCATGCAGTGGCCGCCGCCACGGCCACGGCCGAGTTCACCGGCGCTGATGGTGATGACTTCCACGCCGGCCTTGCGCAGCAGGGTGTTGGTGTAGGTGTTGCGGTCGTAGCCGATCACTACGCCAGGCTCCACGGCCACCACGTTGTTGCCGTCGTCCCACTGCTCGCGTTCGGCGGCGAAGCTGTTGCCGCCGGTCTCGACCACGCGCAGGGCCTTGAGGTTGAGCGCTGCGGCCACGGTCTCGAGGAAGTTGGTTTTCTCCCGCTGAATGTCGATGCCGTGGGGTTTGCTTTCGTCAGGGCGCAGGGTGAAGGGCACGATCTGGTTGACCACTTCGGGGAAGATGGTCACCAGGTCGCGGTCGCAGAAGCTGAACACGGTGTCCAGGTGCATCGCCGCGCGGGACTTCGGCAGACCGGCAACGATCACCCGTTCCACCGCTTTGTTCTTGAACAGGTTGCGCGCCAGTTGGCCGATGGCCTGGTGGGACGAACGCTCGCCCATGCCGATCAACACCACGCCATTGCCAATCGGCATGACGTCACCGCCTTCCAGCGTGGCGGCACCGTGTTCCTGGTCGGGGTCGCCGTACCAGATCTGGAAGTCCGCGTTGGTGAACTCGGGGTGGAATTTGTAGATGGCGCTCGCCAGCAGGGTTTCCTGGCGTCGCGCCGGCCAGTACATCGGGTTGAGCGTCACGCCGCCGTAGATCCAGCAGGTGGTGTCGCGGGTGAACTGGGTGTTGGGCAGCGGCGGCAGGATAAAACTGGCGTGGCCGAGGAAGTCGCGGAACATCTCGATGGTCTTGCCACCGAAGCTGCTCGGCAGGTCATCGGCCGACACGCCACCGATCAGGAACTCGGCGATCTTGCGCGGCTCAAGGCTGCGCAGCCAGGAGCTGACTTCCTCGACCAGGCCCAGGCCCACGGTGTTGGAAGTGATCTTGCGTTCCAGGATCCAGTCCAGGGCTTCGGGGTTGGCAACGATATCGGTCAGCAGGTTGTGCATTTCCAGCACATCGATGTCCCGTTCGCGCATCTTGGTCACGAAGTCGAAATGGTCGCGCTTGGCCTGGGCTACCCAGAGCACGTCATCGAACAGCAGTTCATCGCAGTTGTTAGGGGTCAGCCGCTGGTGGGCCAAGCCTGGGGAGCACACCATGACTTTGCGCAGTTTGCCGGCTTCGGAATGTACGCCGTACTTCACTTTTTCCGTGGTCATTACAGATCCTCCAGTGAACATCAGTTACAGAGTCAGGAAGCCGTCGTAGAGGCCATAGGCAGCCACCAGGGCGCCAATGACGACTGCGGCGAAAATCAGCTTCTCGACGTTGGTGAAAATCGGTTTGCCCAGTTCATGCTTGGCCTTGGCGAACAGGATCGCGCCGGGGGCATAGAGCAGGGCGGACAACAGCAGGTACTTGGTGCCGCCGGCATAGAGCAGCCAGACCGCGTAGATCAGTGCGACCGCGCCGATAAACAGGTCCTTCCTGCGCTCCTTGAGGGCGTTTTCGTAGGTTTCGCCGCGTACCGCCAGCAGCAGCGCGTAGGCCGCCGACCACAGGTAAGGCACCAGGATCATCGAGGTGGCGAGGTAGATCAGCGACAGGTAGGTACTGGCGGAAAACAGCGTGATCACCAGGAATATCTGGACCATGGCGTTGGTCAACCACAGGGCGTTGGCCGGCACATGGTTGGCGTTTTCCTTGCGCAGGAACTCCGGCATGGTGTGGTCCTTGGCGGCGGCGAACATGATCTCCGCACACAGCAGCACCCACGACAGCAGCGCACCCAGCAACGAGATGATCAAGCCGACGCTGATCAGCACCGCACCCCAGTGGCCCACCACATGCTCCAGCACGGCGGCCATCGACGGGTTCTGCAGCTTGGCCAGCTCCGGTTGGGTCATGATGCCCAGGGACAGCACGTTCACCAGCATCAGGAACAGCAGCACGGTGATAAAACCGATCACGGTGGCCTTGCCGACGTCGCTGCGTTTTTCGGCGCGTGCCGAGAAGATGCTCGCGCCTTCGATACCGATGAACACCCACACGGTGACCAGCATCATGTTGCGCACCTGGTTCATCACGCTGCCCAGGTCCGGGTTCTTCACGCCCCAGATGTCAGCGGTGAAGATGTCCAGCTTGAAGGCGAACACGGCGATCAACACGAACAGCACCAGCGGCACCACCTTGGCGACGGTGGTCACCAGGTTGATGAACGCCGCTTCCTTTATCCCGCGCAGCACCAGAAAGTGCACGGCCCACAGCAAGACCGACGCGCCAATCACCGCCGCAGGCGTATTGCCTTCGCCAAAGATCGGGAAGAAGTAACCGAGGGTGCTGAACAGGAGGACGAAGTAACCGACGTTGCCCAGCCAGGCGCTGATCCAGTAACCCCAGGCCGACGAAAAGCCCATGTAGTCACCGAAGCCGGCCTTGGCGTAGGCGTAGACGCCGCCGTCCAGATCAGGTTTGCGATTGGCCAGGGTCTGGAAGACGAAGGCCAGGGTCAGCATGCCCACGGCGGTAATTACCCAACCGATCAATACCGCGCCAACATCGGCACTGGCGGCCATGTTTTGCGGCAGAGAGAAGATCCCGCCGCCAATCATTGAGCCGACGACAAGTGCAACCAGTGCACCCAATCGAAGTTTTCCGGGAGATTCAGACATCGCATAACTCCAATGCAGGAGAAGAGAGACCACAGAATAATTCCGTGCGCTAATCAAACAGCTGACTCAGATCACTTCATTGGCACATTCCATTGTGAATTAATGACTTAGACTGGAAAGTCGTGGGCAATAGTTTTCCGCGCAAAGGCGCTTTCCAGAGCGATCTCTGCGGTTTGGTCAATCATTTAGTGCTGCGTATGGACGTTTGAAACTAGCCCGTTTTCCTGAATGTGCAAACTTTTCGCAATGGCGACAATAAAGAGCCTGGAAGCGACAAAGTATTCGGCGTATTTAAAATCTAAATAAGCCTAAACTATGCAAACTGTCATGCCGCTGAGTTATGAGCGTGGCGGTTTTATCGCTGTCTTTAATAAACGCTACACTCGCTGAGTTAATTAGTTGAGTGCACGGTTGTCCGCTCAAATCTTATTCAGGAGTCTGCATGTCTCAACCGGCCCAGAAACTTCGGCTTGGCGCCCTGATTGCCCTGGTGGTGGGCTCGATGATCGGCGGGGGGATTTTCTCGTTGCCGCAGAACATGGCCGCGCGCGCGGAGGTGGGCGCGGTGTTGATCGGTTGGGCGATCACCGCCGTGGGCATGCTGACCCTGGCGTTTGTCTTCCAGACCCTGGCCAATCGCAAGCCGGAACTGGATTCCGGGGTGTACGCCTACGCCAAGGCGGGTTTCGGCGACTACATGGGTTTTTCATCGGCCTGGGGTTACTGGATCAGCGCGTGGATGGGCAACGTCGGTTATTTCGTGTTGCTGTTCAGCACCCTCGGCTATTTTTTCCCGGTATTCGGCCAAGGCAATACGCCGGTGGCCATCGGCTGCGCATCGTTGCTGCTGTGGGCCGTGCATTTCCTGGTGATGCGCGGGATCAAGGAAGCCGCGTTCATCAACCAGATCACCACCGTGGCCAAGCTGGTACCGCTGTTGATGTTCGTGGTGATCGCCGCCGTGGCGTTCAAGGCGGATATCTTCACGGCTGACATCTGGGGCCTGGAAAAGCCGCAATTGGGCAGTGTGGTGGACCAGGTGCGCAATATGATGCTGGTCACGGTATTTGTGTTTATCGGCATCGAAGGCGCCAGTGTGTATTCGGCGCGGGCCGAGAAGCGCGCGGACGTAGGGCGGGCCACGGTGATCGGCTTTCTCGGCGTGCTGGCGCTGTTGGTGCTGGTGAATGTGTTGTCCCTGGGCATCATGAGCCAGGCGGAGCTGGCCGGCCTGCAAAACCCGTCCCTGGCCGGTGTGCTCGAGCATATCGTCGGGCCCTGGGGCGCGTTGCTGATCAGTATCGGCCTGGCGGTTTCATTGCTGGGCGCCTTGCTGTCCTGGGCGCTGCTGTGTGCCGAGATCCTCTATGCCACCGCCCATGACAAGACCATGCCGGCCTTCCTGAAAAAGGAAAATGCCAACCAGGTGCCGGTCAACGCCTTGTGGCTGACCAATGTGATGATCCAGGTCTTCCTGGTGATCACGCTGTTTTCCCACAGCACCTACACCACCCTGATCTACCTGGCGTCGTCGATGATCCTCGTGCCTTACCTGTGGTCGGCGGCTTACGCGGTGTTGCTGAGCGGGCGTGGTGAAACCTATGAAGGTGCCCACCGCCATCGCATCAAGGACCTGCTGGTGGGGTTGATCGCCCTGGGTTACGCCGTATGGTTGCTCTACGCCGGGGGCCTTAAATACCTGCTGCTGTCGGCGCTGCTGTATGCGCCGGGCGTGATCCTGTTCGCCCTGGCCAAGCGCGAACAGGGCCAGCCGTTGTTTACCCACGTTGAGAAAGGCATTTTCAGCTGCGTGATCGCCGGTGCAGGGCTGGCGGCGTATGGGTTGTACAGCGGGGTGTTGTCGTTGTGATGGGGTGACGGTACTGGCCTCATCGGGAGCAAGCCCCCTCCCACATTTTGAATATGTTCACCCATCAAAGTGTGGGGGGCTTGCTGCCGATAGCGGCCGTCAAGTCACCATTGAGGCCGGTGGGAGCCCAATTCTCCCGACGGCAAATCCCATTGCAATGGCGTACCGCTGATAGTCAGCGGGGGCAGCAGCCGATGGGCCTGGCCCCAGGCGGTCTGTTCGACGACCAGGCCTTGATCCCCTGGTTCTTCCTCGCGCAACGACGGTTGCTCGGGCACTTGGCCTGCTTGCACCAGTAACGTTGCGGTGCGTGCCAACGACAACCGCGCCGAACCACCGCGCCCCGACTGCAGCCGTTCGCCCAGCGCCTGAATCGCACTGGCCGCCATCAGATACCCGGTCGCGTGATCCAGCGCCTGCAACGGCAGTGGCACCGGTTTATCCGCGTGTTTCCAGAGCATGCCGGCCTCGGCGATCCCGCTGCTCATCTGCACCAGGCTGTCGAAGCCCCGGCGATTACGCCACGGGCCGCTCCAGCCGTAGGCGTTGAGGCTGACGTCGATCAGGCCTGGGGCGAGGTGTTGCAGTTCGGGGGCGGTGTAGCCCAGATGCTCCAGGGCGTCAGCGCGGTAACCGTGGAACAGGATGTCGGCGTCCCTGAGCAAACGCTCGAAAACCCGCCGACCTTCGGGCGTTTTCAGGTCCAGGCGCGCGCAGCGTTTGCCCAGGGTCATTTCCGGGACTACGCCGGGTTCGTTCCAGGTGGGTGAGTCGATGCGCAGTACATCCGCGCCGAGGCCGGCAAGGAAACGACTGGCCACCGGGCCGGCCAATACGCGGGTCAGGTCCAGCACCTTGAGGCCGGCCAGCGGGCGTGCCAGCGAACCGTGCCAGGGTTTGTCGGTCGTGGTTTCGAAGGTCTGGCGTTGGACCAGCGCCTCGGCGTTCACCGCCAACCCCTGCGGATGTTGCTGCCAGGCTTGCCAGGCACGCATCTGCGCGGCGCAGCCACCTTGGTCGACAATCGCCTGTTCCAGTTCTGCCGCGTTCCACGCCGCGACCTTGCCGGCCATCCCGGCGCGGTCGGCGACCTTGCCCAGCACCCGCTCGGCGGCGGCACGGTGATGAGGCGCGTTGGTATGCAGGCGAATCCAGCCATCGGCGCTGGCGTAATCGCCGGCCACCGGATCCCACAACGGTGGCACTTGCCAGCCCAGCGGGCGGATCGAGGACGAGAACCAGAAAGAGGCGAGGCGTCGGTCCACACTCACCTCGGGCTGGCGCCCGGTCCGTTGCCGGATCAACTGGGCGACGGCCTGCCCGGCGGCGCCGATGCTGGCACTGGCCAGCTCGGTGACAGCGAAGGTCGAGGGCAGGGCGCCAGCCTCGGTGAAGGTCAGCGGGGTGTGGGGTAGATCGAGTGCGGCTTGGATGGGAGTCAGCAGGTCAGTCATCAAAGGCCCTCCGTAAGAGAGGGGCCACTATAGAAGATCATCACACCGGCGTGACAACTCCCGGTTCCAACGGCAGGTCGATGCTGGCGATAAAACCACCGGCTGGGTGATTGGCCAGGATCAGGCTGCCACCGTGGCGTTCGGCCGCGCGTCGCGCGATCGCCAGGCCCAGGCCGTGGCCTTGGGCGGTCTGGCCGGGAGCGCGGTAGAACGGTTCACCGAGTTGGCTCAGGTGTTCGGCGTCCACGCCGGGGCCTTGGTCGCGCACGCTGATCAGGATACGTTCGCCCTGGCGCTGGGCGTGCAAATCGATCGGTTGCCCCGGCGGGTTGAAGCGCTGGGCATTGCGCAGCAGGTTATCCACAGCCCGTTCGATCATGGTCGGCCAGCCCTTCAGTTGCAGGTCTGCGTCGGTGCTCAGTTGCACCACCTGGTCCGGCGCGCTGAGTTGGGCATCCTTTTGCAGGGTTTTGAGCAGGGGGATGAGGTCGATGTCTTCGGCGCTGGCATTGTCGGCATCGACGCGGGCCAGCACCAGGATCTCGCTGATCAGCGCTTCCAGGCGGTCGCATTCGCGGGTCAGGCGTGGCCAGAGTTTTTCCCGTTCTTCGGGGCTGGCGCGCTCGGCCAAGGCCAGGGCGATGCGCAGGCGCGCGAGGGGCGAGCGCAGCTCATGGGACACGTCGCGCAGCAGCTGGCGTTGACTGCCGATCAGGCTTTGCAGGCGTGCGCCCATGCGGTTGAAGTCGGTGGCGAGTACGCCGAACTCATCGCGGCGGTTAGCCAGTTGCGCCAGGCTGTTCTGCTGGTAGGTGGCCTGGCCGAGGTCATGCACGGCGCCGCGCAGGCGGCTTAGTGGGCGGGTGATGGACAAGGTGACGAACAGGCTGAACAAGGTCAGTACCACCAGGGCAATCGTCAGTGCGCTCAAGGGCCATGTCAGGCTGCTGCGGTGCCACTCGTCCAGCTCCGGGTGCGGGATACGGTAGATCAACAGGTAGGTGTCGCCGGTCTTCTCGCTGGTGTACTCGGCGGTCAGGCGTCGCCAGGGCAGATGGCCTTCCTTGCTGTCGTTCTGTCGGGCTTCAAAGGCGGCGGCGCGGCGCGGGAAGGTGCCGCGCACCACCGGCTCGCCGCTTTCGTTGAGCACTTGCACGTCGATGTGGTACTGGCGCTTGCGCTGTTGCAGCAGGTCCTGGGCGGCATCCTCGCCCTGGGCTTCGTAGAGTTGGGTCCACTCTTGCGCGAGGTTATTGAGGCCGGGGTGGCGGCTGAGAATCCAGGCATCCTGGTTAAGCATGTGCCCAAGCAGGATCGACAACCCGGCAACCAGGGCGATGGCCAGCCAGAAACTGGCCAGGATGCGCCAGAACAATGAACGCACAGGAAACCCTCAAACAGGAAAAGCCCAGTGGCGGTGGCCACTGGGCTGGGAGTGTTAACGCGGGTGCATTATTGCGCTTTTTGCGGCTGTTGCGCTTTCCAGGCCTGGAATTCCTTCCATTCTGCACGGCGCTGTTCTTGCTTCTTGACGATCTCGTCGAACTTCTTCTGCTGATCAGGCTTGAGCACGGCACGGATATCGGCCTGGGTTTTCTGCTTGCCGGCGGCGATTTCATCCTGCATGGCTTTCTGGTCGGCGGCCGGGAGTTTGTCCAGGTACTTTTTGACCAGGTCCTTGCGAGCGTGCCATTGGTCACCCATCAGCTTGCCGATCTGCTCGCGCTGTTCGCGGCTCAGGTCCAGTTGGCTGAAGGGGCCGCCTTTGCCACGCGGACCGTGTTCACCGCCGTGGCCCGGGCCACCCATCATGTGCCCTTCAGGGCCGCCCATCGGGCCCGGGCCTTCAGGCAGTGCGGCCATGGCAACGGTCGGCAGGGCGGCGGCGAACATCAAAGCGATAAGGGTCTTGCGCATGGTGATTCTCCTGTCTCTATTCCGGTGAGTCCGGATGTGAGTAGATTACGGAGATCAAGGTCAGCCGCCGTCAGGAGAGGGTAAAGGTTTGGTAAGGGGGGCGGCAGCTGCAAGTTTTTAGCTGCAAGCGGCAAGTAACAGCTTTTCACTTGCCGCTTGTAGCTTGCAACTTATAGCTGCCTCTAGAGGCTGTAATAGTAGCCCCGGCTGCGCAACGCCACGATCCGTGGCCGGCCATCGGGGTGAGGGCCGATCTTCTTGCGCAGGTTGCTGACGTGCATGTCCAGGCTGCGATCGTAAAGGGTCAGCTTGCGGCCCAGGGCGATCTGCGCCAGTTCCTGCTTGTCCAGTGGTTCGCCGGGCTGGCGCAATAATGCTTCCAGCAGGCGGCTTTCGGAGACGGTGAGGGTGAATTCCTGCTCATCGATGCTGACCACGCCGCGCACCGGGCTGAAGCACAGGTCGCCCAGTTCCAGTTGGCTGGACACGGCGGCCGGGTGGCTGCGGCGCAATACCGCGCGCAGGCGCGCGGTGAGTTCGCGTGGGTCGCAGGGCTTGGCCAGGTAGTCGTCGGCGCCCAATTCCAGGCCGAGGATGCGGTCCAGGGGTTCGCCCCGCGCCGAAAGCATCAGCACCGGCAGCTCCGGATGGTCGTTGCGCAATTGCTTGAGCAGCTCCAGGCCGCTGCCGTCGGGCAGCATCACATCCAGTACCACCGCCGCCGGGGCGCTGTCGGCCAAGGCTTTACGCGCGCTCAAGCCATCGTGGCAGGCGCGCACCTGGAAACCTTCCTGGCTCAGCCAACTGCTCAGCAGCTCGCAGAGCTCCTGGTCATCATCTATCAGTAACAGCTCGCTCATGACTCACTCAATTTAGCCATTGTCGACGGCGACGGTGCCCACCGCTGGCGAAGATCCCACACAACAGGGCGATCAGTGCGACGGCCCCACCGGTGACGAACCATTGTTGCTGCTCGGTCAGCCAGCGGGTCAAGGCGCCGCCCTGTGCATCTTTGAGTTGCTGGGCCAGGCGTTGGTTCTCCTGGCGAAGGCGACTCAATTGAGCGCTTTCGCGGGTGGCATCCGCGCTTTGCAGTTGCTTGCTCAGTTCTTCACGCTGCCGCTCGCTTTCTTTCAAGCGTTGCTGCAACTCGGTGATCTGGGCGCCGGCGCTCAAGGACAGGGGCGTGGAACTGCCGGTGCTCGAGGTTTCTTCAGCGTGGGCCGTAGCCCCGATCATTAACACTGCCAACAGACACAACTGACGTAAGCGCATCGGAACTCCTGATTCCACACGAATATTCAGAACGTTGTCGGCAGGTTGCCGAAAATAATGAGCAATTAGGAGTGCGCCGACCTCAATAGGTTCGGCGCAACCTGGATCAGGGCAGGACTTGCTTGAAGGGTTTGATCACCACGTCGGCGTAGACACCGGCTGCGACATAGGGATCAGCCTTGGCCCAGGCCTGGGCATCGGCCAGCGAGGCGAACTCGGCGACGATCAGGCTACCGGTAAAACCGGCGTCGCCCGGGTCGTTGCTGTCCACGGCCGGGTGCGGGCCGGCCAGCACGATGCGGCCTTCGGCTTGAAGGACTTTCAGGCGCTCGACGTGGGCCGGGCGCACGGACAGGCGTTTTTCCAGCGAGTTGGCAACATCGGTGGCAATGATGGCGTAGAGCATGTCAGTCCTCGGTTTTCGGCGTAGTAGGCTCGGTGTCATGCAGGTGGCGCGACAGGTAGATGCCCTGGGCGACCAGGAACAGCACGGTCATGCCCAGGCTGCCGAACACTTTGAAGTCGACCCAGTAGTCCTGGAAGGTAAACGCCACGAACAGGTTGGCGGCACCGCAGAAGATGAAAAACACGATCCAGGCCACGTTCAAGCGTGTCCACACCGGTTCCGGCAGGGTCAGTGCGTGGCCCATGATCCGCTTGATCAGCAGGCGATCACCGATGAAGTGGCTGCCGATGAATGCCAGGGCGAACAGCCAGTTCACCACCGGCGCTTTCCATTTAAGGAAGGTTTCGCTGTGGAAGGCCAGGGTCAGGCTGCCGAAGACCAGGCAGGCGACCAGGGTCAGCCACTGGCTTTTTTCCAGTTTGCGCTGGGAAATGAAGATGGCGCCGTAGACCACCACAGAGCTGATGATGAGCACGGCGGTGGCACTGTAGATGCCGCCGACAGTCAGCTCATGGCCGGCCAGGTCGATGACCCTGGGGTCGAGTTTGTAAACGATGAAAAACAGCAACAGCGGGATGAAGTCGATGAATTGTTTCACAGTAAGAGCCAGAAGCTGGATGTGGCGGCATAATAACAAACATCCTTGGTTGCGATAGCGCCAGCTGACTTGAGGTTACACACCCCCGTGAATGTTGATTTGCACTGCCACAGCACGGCCTCCGACGGCGCCCTGGCGCCCGCGGTACTGGTTGCGCGTGCGTTTGAAAAAGGCGTGCGAGTCCTCTCGTTGACCGACCACGACACCCTCGAAGGCCTCGACGAAGCGCGTACAACGGCCCATGCCCTGGGCATGCAACTGGTCAACGGGGTGGAATTGTCCTGCACCTGGGGCGGCGCCACCATTCATGTGCTCGGCTACGGCTTCGATCAAAAAGCGCCGCCGCTGGTGGAGGCTATCGCGCAATTGCACGATGGCCGCTGGCTGCGGTCCGAAGAAATAAGCCGAAAACTCAGCCTCAAAGGCATGCCCAACGCCCTCGACGGCGCCCGCGCCCTCCAGCAGGAACTGGGTGACAGCGGCAACGCGCCGGCCCGTCCGCACTTTGCCGACTGGATGGTGCGTGAGGGTTTTGTCAAAGACCGCGCCGAAGCCTTTCGCAAGTGGCTGGGCGCCGGCAAGTTGGGCGATGTGAAGCAACATTGGCCGACCCTCGAAGACACCGTCGAGACCCTGCGGGCCTCCGGAGCCTGGGTCAGCCTGGCGCATCCCTGGCATTACGATTTCACCCGCAGCAAGCGTCGCAAGCTGATTGGCGACTATATTGGAGCGGGCGGTCACGCGATCGAAGTGGTCAACGGCTTTCAACCCGCCGAACAGGTGGGCAGCCTGTCGATCCTTGCCCGCGAATTTGGTCTGCTGGTCAGCGCCGGCAGTGACTTTCATGGCCCTGGCGGCTGGTCCGAGATCGGCGAGTACCGCGCGGTCCCGGAAGATTTGCCGCTGTTGTGGGGGAGATTCAAGCATGACCCCATTATTGCCACCGTCTGAACAGGTAGAACCCGTGAGTCAATTCTTCCAGATTCATCCGGAAAACCCCCAGGCGCGCCTGATCAAGCAGGCCGTAGAGATCATTCGCGCCGGCGGTGTGGTGATCTACCCAACCGATTCGTCATACGCCATCGGTTGCCAGATCGGTGACAAGGGCGCAGTCGAGCGTGTCAGACGCCTGCGCCAGCTGGATGACAAGCACAACTTTGCGCTGATCTGTAGCGACTTGTCCCAGCTGGGCCTGTTCGCCAAGGTCGACACCGGCACCTTCCGCCTGCTCAAGGCCCACACGCCAGGGCCCTACACTTTTATCCTCAACGCCACCCGCGAAGTGCCGCGCCTGCTGCTGCACCCGAAAAAACGCACCATCGGCCTGCGGGTGCCGGAGCATCCCATCGCCCTGGCGTTGCTGGCCGAGCTGGGTGAGCCGTTGATGAGTGTGTCGCTGATCATGCCCGGCGACACCGAGCCCCTGGAAGACCCGTACGAGATGCGCCAATTGCTGGAAAAACAGGTGGACCTGATCATCGACGGCGGTTTCGGCGGCAACAAGGCCTCCACCGTGATCAACCTGGCCGACGGCGAACCTGAAGTGATCCGTGTCGGTTGCGGCGATCCTGCGCCCTTTATGGCCGAGGCCTGAATGTCAGCCGTGGAAACCGTCGACAGCCAGGCGGGCGCCCAGCAGGAGCTGCCGTTTGCCATGGTGTACGGCCAGGCGGTGCTGGAAATGCCGCTGGACCTGTACATTCCGCCGGACGCCCTGGAGGTCTTCCTTGAGGCTTTCGAGGGCCCGCTGGACTTGCTGCTGTACCTGATCCGCAAGCAGAACATCAACATCCTCGACATCCCGGTGGCGGAAATCACCCGCCAGTACATGGGCTATGTCGAGTTGATGCAGTCGGTACGCCTGGAACTGGCTGCCGAGTACCTGGTGATGGCCGCCATGCTCGCCGAGATCAAGTCGCGCATGCTGTTGCCGCGCGCGGAGACGGTCGAGGCCGAAGAGGACGACCCGCGCGCCGAACTGATCCGCCGGCTGCAGGAATACGAGCGCTTCAAGGCCGCCGCCGAAGGTATCGACGGCCTGAGCCGCGTCGGCCGCGACGTGGTGGTACCCAAGCTCGACGCCCCCGAAGCCCGCGCGCGCAAGCTGCTGCCGGACGTGAGCCTGGAAGAGTTGCTGATGTCCATGGCCGAGGTGCTGCGCCGTGGCGATATGTTTGAACACCACCAGGTCAGTCGCGAGGCCCTGTCCACCCGCGAGCGTATGAGCGATGTGCTCGAACGCCTCAAGGGCGGCGGGTTTGTGCCGTTTGTGGAGCTGTTCACGGCGGAAGAAGGGCGCCTGGGGGTGGTGGTGACCTTTATGGCGGTCCTCGAGCTGGTCAAGGAGTCCTTGGTCGAGCTGGTCCAGAATGAGCCTTTTGCGGCTATCCACGTGCGGGCGCGAGCCGAATAAAGAGCTGAAACGATGAATCTGACTGAACCCCGCGAATTGGCCCCGTTGCTGGAGGCCTTTCTCCTGGCCTCGGGTAAACCGCAATCCCTGGAGCGTCTGTTCGAACTGTTTGAGGAAGCCGAGCGCCCTGAACCGCCGGTGTTCAAGAAGGCGCTGGAAATCCTGCGCAAATCCTGCGACGGCCGCGCCTTTGAACTGCGTGAGGTGGCGTCGGGTTATCGCCTGCAGATCCGTGAGAAGTTTTCCCCGTGGGTCGGCCGCCTCTGGGAAGAGCGCCCGCAGCGCTATTCACGGGCGATGCTGGAGACCATGGCGCTGATCGCCTATCGCCAGCCCATCACCCGTGGCGAAATCGAGGACGTGCGGGGCGTGGCGGTCAACAGCCATATCGTCAAGACGCTGCTGGAGCGTGAGTGGATCCGCATCGTCGGCTACCGCGACGTGCCCGGCAAACCGGCGATGTTCGCCACCACCAAGGTGTTCCTCGACCATTTCAACCTGAAAAACCTCGACGACCTGCCGCCCCTGGCCGAATTGCGTGAGATGGAAGCCGAGCCGGTGCTCGACTTCGACGACGCCCCGGTCCCGGCGAGCCTGCAGGAACTGGCCGACGCCACCGCCGAGCCGGAGGAGCCGAAGGACGAAACCAGTTTCCACACGTTGTTGCTGGAACTGGACGACATGGAGCAGGGCATCAAGACCGACTTTGATGACTTGCTGCGCGATGGTGCGGCCGAGCCGGAAGCCCAGGTGAGCGTGGAGGTCGAACCTGAACCTGAGGACGATATCCTCGGCGTGGCCGAAGCCCGCGAAAAACTCCTGGCCGCCGTCGCCGCCCTCGAACAACCGCCCCTGAGCGACGAAGAAGACGAAGCCCGGGCACTGGCCGAAGCCATCGAGAACGAACGCCGCCAGTTCGAAGACTGACGCAGTCGAATGCGGGGCCTGGGGCACCACCGGTCGGCGGAAAAAACCATGACCTGGCGCTTATCGACTAGTCTCTGATGCGCAACGCGCGCCATGGGCGTATGATTCGCGACCCTTTGCCGACCTATTCGGCCAAAGCCCCGCTTTCAACACTCTTCAGGCCACGCCTGAATCGACCCACCGGGAGGTGCTTAAGATGAACGATAAAGACCAGAACGACAGCCAGGAAATCGGCCCTGCAGGCGAAAAGCTGCAAAAGGTGCTGGCGCGTATCGGCGTGGGCTCGCGCCGCGACGTCGAAGCCTGGATCACCCAGAAGCGCATCAAGGTCAACGGCGTCGAGGCCACCCTTGGCCAGCGCGTCGACCTGCACGATGCAATCACCATTGATGGCAAGGTCATCAAGCGTGAAGAGGCCGCCGAATCGGTGCGCCGCGTGATCATGTACAACAAGCCCGATGGCGAGATCTGCACCCGTGACGACCCGGAAGGCCGTCCGACCGTGTTCGACAAGATGCCCAAGCCCAAAGAAGGCCGTTGGATCAACATCGGTCGTCTCGACATCAACACCACCGGCTTGCTGATGTTCACCACCGACGGTGAACTGGCCAACCGCCTGATGCACCCGTCCTACGAGATGGACCGCGAATACGCCGTGCGTGTGCGTGGTGAAGTCGATGATGAGATGATTGAACGCCTCAAGGCCGGCGTGGTGCTGGAAGACGGCCCGGCCAAGTTCACCGACATCAAGCAAGCGCCGGGCGGTGAAGGTTTCAACCACTGGTACCACTGCGTGGTGATGGAAGGGCGTAACCGTGAAGTGCGTCGCCTGTGGGAATCCCAGGGCCTGGTGGTCAGCCGCCTGAAGCGCGTGCGTTTTGGCCCGGTGTTCCTCAACTCCGACCTGCCGATGGGCCGCTGGCGCGAAATGAGCCAGTACGAAGTCGACATCCTCAGCGCCGAAGTCGGCCTGACGCCGGTCGCCATGCCGCAGATGAACGCCAAGAGCAAAGACAAGCTCGATCGTATGCAGCGTAAATCGTCGCGCCCCGTGGCCCGCACCGAACGTGTTGCCCGCACCCTGCGCCCGGCGCTGGATGCACCGGCTACCGGGGGGCGTATCTCACGTCAACCGCACATCGAAGGCGAGCGTCGCCCAACCGCGCCATCGCGCCAGGAAGGCGAACGTGCGCCACGCACCCCACGCCCAGCCGGTCGTGGTGACGCGCCAAGCGGTGGTCGCAGCAACCGTGGTGACGCCGGTCGCGGTGCTCCAGCATCCGATCACCCAGCCGACAGTGCCAACACCAAGCGCCCGGCCAAGCCAGCGCCGAAAAAGCGCCCAGGCCTGAAACTGGTCGCGGACGAGCCATCGGGCAAGCGCCGTGGCGCACCGGCCGGTTCAGGTCAACGTCCAGGCTTTGGTCGCAAGAAACCGCAGTGATGTAACCGCGGCACACAAACGCCAACCCTAGGGTTGGCGTTTGTGTGCCTTGGAATAGAGGTAAAACATGTGGGAGGGGGCTTGCTCCCGATAGCGGTGTATCAGCTTGCCAATCCGGCGACTGACGCACCGCTATCGGGAGCAAGCCCCCTCCCACAGTTGGATCTCCATCATTTTCAAGGTCGGTGATCAGAACGCAAAGGTGCCGTCAAAGACGGGTTTGTCATCCAACGCCAACACCCCACTGGCAAAGATCAGGTCCAGGTGATGGCTGCCTTTCTGCCCGCCACCCAAGCCCAGGTGCAAGCCGCAGTGGCGCTCCTCGAACCCGGCATTGCGCGCATACAGGTCCTTCACCCCTTCATTGGTGCCAATCCCCAGTTCCTCCACCCGGCGATTGGACGGGTTGGCATTCAGGTATTTATTGAAGTCGTCGGCCAGCCCCGGCACGTCACTGGCCACGCTGCAGATGGTCGAGTTTTCGATCCACAGTTCCAGTGGTGACTGCAGCACGCCGTACTTGCGTGCGAAGGGGATGGTGCTGAGAAAGGTGCCGACAAACCGCACCTGACCATTGATGGCTTCGCTGTGGGTGGCGATTTCGCCGGGGGCCAGGTCGTGGTTGCCGATGCCGTTGATATTGGTCCACTTCTTGATGCTGCTCATGGGCGCCTGCAGGCGTGAGCCGTGTTTGTCGGTAAAACTCAGCACAGCGGCTTGGGACATGCGCCGGATCAGTGTGGCGTTGAGGTCGGCGATGCGCTGCGGCTCGACGCTGAAAGTGTCGTAGAAGTAGTCGCCGTAATCCTTGAACAGCAGGGATTTCTTCCAGTGTTCGGCCATCACGCCTTGCAGGGCACGGATGAAGTCCGGGCCTTCGGCGCGCGGGTTGGGCAGGGTGGAGGAATCGTAGAGGAACAGGTACAGGTCGCAGGCTTCGATGGCCTGCGCCAGGCTGTCGCTGTCGGCCAGGTCCAGGCGCTGCACCTGGAAGTTGAAACGGGCGGCGCTGCTCTGGGCGATCGCCTGGGCGATGGCGTCGTAGCGCTCGGTGTGGCCCAGCAGCACGGTGGGGCAGTTCAGGCCGCTGAGGGCCGGATGGTGTGCAAGGTAGTAGAGAAAGTGTTCAACGGCGCGGGCCTTGTCCATGACGTATGTCCTTGTGTGCCTTGGGTAAGGAGGCAGGTGCCGTGCACAGCACCTGCCGAATACGTGCCGGGTGTCAGAAAGGCCACATCGCCGTGCCAAATGGCACCACGGCATCGGCTTGCATCATTTCAACGGCGGCCTCGTGGGTCGGCGCTTCAAACCAATCGTCGAGCTGCAGTTCGGTTTCCAGGTCGTTTTCCAGTGCTTGCATGGTGTATCTCCTAGAGGACGTTGTTTGAGAACGGCTTGCCAGCGGGCTTCGCTGGGCAAGTGAAAGAACCTAGGTGAGAGTGTTTAGTAATGCAAAAATTTTATTGACACGGTCTCAATTGGATTTTTTCTTCTGTTTTTTCGCCGGCTTTTTTTCTTCAGGAAATACAGTGAGCTGGCATCGCTAATGGTGATGAATTTTCCTGCCGTCATTTTTTCAAAAACTTACAGATGTAACGCAGATTTTCCATGCTGTAACGATTAATTTACGTGTACCTCGCGGCACGATTGGCCTATTTACCGCTGTAAGGAATACCTGACAGATCGTCGCACGTGCTCTGCGGGTGCGGCTTGAAGCTGTCGAGCGGTGTACAATGCGCCGCGTTTTACTGTGACCCCCTTGCGTAACCACGCAAAAGGCCAAGACCTCAGGGTTTACCCGCCCTGATCACTCCGCCTGGCCACGAGCCCGGCGGGTTCGATTTCGTCACAGATAAAAACAAACAGGTGACGCATGACCGTTAGAAAGACGCTGTATTCCTGGTGCCTGCGCTGGGGTTTGAGCGGCGCTGCTTGAGTCGGTAATTCAAGGCAGCAACCTGCATTCAACATCATCAAACCTTGCGTGAGACCCTTTTCATGAGTGAACCCCATTCCTCTTCAGGCGAGCTGAAACGCGGCCTGAAAAATCGGCATATCCAGTTGATCGCCCTTGGTGGCGCCATCGGCACCGGCCTGTTCCTGGGCTCGGCCGGCGTGCTCAAATCCGCCGGCCCGTCGATGATCCTGGGTTATGCCATCTGCGGCTTCATTGCCTTCATGATCATGCGCCAGCTCGGCGAAATGATCGTCGAAGAGCCGGTCGCCGGTTCCTTCAGCCACTTTGCCCACAAGTACTGGGGCGGTTTCGCCGGCTTCCTGTCGGGCTGGAACTGCTGGATCCTGTACATCCTGGTGGGCATGTCCGAGCTGACAGCCGTCGGCAAATACGTGCACTACTGGTGGCCGGAGATCCCGACCTGGGTCTCGGCGGCGGCGTTCTTCGTGCTGATCAACCTGATCAACCTGGCCAACGTCAAAGTCTTTGGTGAAGCGGAGTTCTGGTTCGCCATCATCAAGGTGGTCGCCATTGTCGGCATGATCGCCCTGGGCAGCTACCTGCTGGTCAGTGGCAGCGGCGGCCCGCAAGCCTCGGTGAGCAACCTGTGGGAACACGGCGGCTTCTTCCCCCATGGCGTCAGCGGCTTGGTGATGGCCATGGCGATCATCATGTTCTCCTTCGGCGGCCTGGAAATGCTCGGCTTTACCGCCGCCGAAGCCGACCAGCCACGCACTGTGATCCCCAAGGCGATCAACCAGGTGATCTACCGCATCCTGATCTTCTACATCGGCGCCCTGGTGGTGTTGCTGTCGCTGACACCATGGGACAGCCTGCTGGCCACCCTCAACGCCTCCGGCGATGCCTACAGTGGCAGCCCGTTCGTGCAGGTGTTCTCGATGCTGGGCAGCAACACCGCCGCGCATATCCTCAACTTCGTGGTGTTGACGGCGGCGTTGTCGGTGTACAACAGCGGCACCTACTGCAACAGCCGCATGCTGCTGGGCATGGCCGAGCAGGGGGATGCGCCCAGGGCGCTGGCCAAGATCGACAAGCGCGGCGTGCCAGTGCGTTCGATCCTCGCTTCGGCGGCGGTCACGCTGGTGGCGGTGTTGATGAACTACTTCATTCCGCAACATGCGCTGGAACTGCTGATGTCACTGGTGGTGGCCACGCTGGTGATCAACTGGGCAATGATCAGCTTCTCCCACTTCAAGTTCCGCCAGCACATGAACCGCACCGGCCAGGCGCCGTTGTTCAAGGCGCTGTGGTACCCGTACGGCAACTATGTGTGCCTGGCGTTCGTGGTGTTTATCCTGGTGATCATGCTGATGATTCCGGGGATCCAGGTGTCGGTGTACGCGATCCCGGTGTGGGTGGCGTTTATGGCGGTGTGTTATTGGATCAAGAACAAGCGCAGTGCTGAAGCGGCGTTGAACACCGCGAGTGCGGCGTTGAAGTAAACAGGCGCCTACCTGGAAAACCCCGCATCCTGTATAGGGCGCGGGGTTTTTGCATTTTGAGGCCGTCAACTTTTTGAAATCACACCGCTCATGTATTCATTCAAGTCGCGAAAGTCCTTAACGTTCCAGGCATGCGGCGGGACCTTTACTCCATTCTCGCGCAGCGTTTTTGGGATCAGGTCTCCATTCGGGCGAAGTATGACCGACGACACAATAACGCCCGGGTAAGCCGCCAGCCGTTTTTTGAAGGCTGGGGTTGTCAGGTCAGGTGTAGGCGGGTTGCTTTTCCTGGCCAACGGTCCCGTTGCCTTGAGGTCTGGCCCGTGGCACATGGCGCAGCGCTGTGAATAGAGGTTTTTGCCATTGGCGTTATCTGCAAAGGACAGTGACGTTTGAATGAGTGATAAGGTGCCGAGCAAAGTGATCAATAGTCTTTTCATTGTCATGCGTCCTTGTTGTCGAGGTTGTTGTCCTGATTGGGCGTGTCTGTTGCCTAGGGTTTATTGAGTGATGCTGGTTATTTCCAACAACGTGCACCTGCCCGATGCCGAAATCGAGTTGACCGCCATCCGCGCCCAGGGCGCCGGAGGGCAGAACGTCAACAAGGTGTCGAGCGCGGTGCACCTGCGGTTCGATATTCCGGCGTCGTCGCTGCCGGCGTTCTACAAGGAGCGACTGCTGGCACTGCGTGACAGCCGTATCACCAGCGAAGGCGTGCTGGTGCTCAAGGCCCAGCAGTACCGGACCCAGGAACAGAACCGCGCCGACGCGCTGGAACGCCTGGTGGAGCTGATCCTCACTGCCACCAAGGTCGAGAAGAAGCGCCGCCCGACCAAGCCCACCCTGGGCTCGAAAAAGCGGCGCCTGGAATCCAAGACCAAGCGCGGCAGCATCAAGGCCGGGCGCGGCAAGGTCGACTTCTAGGCATCGCGCGCTTCGCGGGCCTTGGGCGCTTGCCGGTACAGGTAGACACTCAGCAGCAGCCCACCGAGGGCGGCGAGGGCGGCGAACAGGAAGATCGACGCAAAGCCGAAACCTGCCGCCACGGCCCCGGCCAGCGGCCCGGTAATGCCCAGCGACAGGTCGATAAACAGCGAATAGGCGCCCACCGCCGAACCACGGCTGGACGCGGGCACCAGGTTGACCGCCTCCACCCCCAGCGCCGGAAACACCAGGGAAAAGCCGAAACCGCTCAACGCTGCGCCGGCCAGGGCCAGGTTGGCATCCGGCGCCAGCCACAACAGCAGCAGGCCGAGGATCTCCACCGACAGGCAAGCGATTGCCACGCGAAAGCCGCCGATACGGTTGATCAGGTTGCCGAACAGCAGGCGCGCACCGATAAAGCTGGCGCCGAACAGGCTCAATGCCCACACCGCATTATCCCAATGCTGAGTGGTGTAATACAGGGTGATAAAGGTGGCGATGGTGCCAAAGCCGATGGAGCCCAGGGCCAAAGCGCAACCGTGGGGCAACACCCGGCCCAGTACATTCATGAACGGCAGGCGCACGCCGGCGACGATGGGCGCAGCCACTTTGTTCCAGGCCAGCAACAGGCCGACGACCGCCAGCAGGATAATGCTGACGCCCATGCTCCACAGCCCGAAATTCCTCACCAGCAGCACGCCCAACGGTGCACCGACCGCCAGCGCGCCGTAACTGGCGATACCGTTCCACGAAATGACCTTGGCGGTATTGGCCGCGCCCACCCGGCCAATGCCCCAGCCGATGGCGCCTGAGCCCACCAGGCTTTCTGCGCTGCCCAGTACCAATCGACCGATGAGCAGGCTGGCCAGGCTGACGGCCGGCACGCTCGAAAACCACGCCGCAAGCAACATGAACACGCCGCTCGCGCCGCAGCCCACCAGGCCGATCAGCACCGCCCGCTTGCTGCCCAGGTTGTCGATGATTTTGCCTGCATACGGGCGGCTCAACAGCGTGGCCAGGTATTGCACGCTGATCACCAGGCCGGCGATCACCGCGCCGTAGCCCAGTTCACTGTGGACATAGCCCGGCAACACGGCCAGGGGAATGCCGATATTCAGGTAGCCGATAAAGGTGAACAACACGAGGGAAACAACTTGCAGCGTGACCGCCATGGGGCGCTGGGTATCTGGCATGGGAGAGGTCCACTGTCGCAGCAGGTAAAGATAGGCTGCTAATGATACCGGGGCTTGGGCGTGCGCAGGGCGGTAAAACGCAAAAACGTCAGATCAAAAAGACGTCAGGCTTGAAGGGGGGCGAGTAACTGGGTGGTGACCAGGGCGGCCAGGGCGTTTTCCTGGGTGCCGAAGCGCTTGAGCAGCAAGGCTTGTTTGTCCGCGCTGAGGCGTTTCCACACGTCGACCATCTGCAGGGCGGTGTCGAGTACGGCGGTGTCCGGGAGGGTGTCTGTCATGGCGGGTACCTCGGGGTGATTCAGGCAGTGTGGAAAGCGTTCAAAGGTCCGCTTTCCACACGGTCTGGTACGGCGTCAGTCCTGGCTCTTGCTGTCGACTGGTTTTGCTTGTTTGGCCTCAGGCTGCTTCGCGCTGGCCTGCTGCGGTGTTGGCTGCTCAGTTTCGTGCAGGCTTGGGAAGGGGAGATTAGGTATCTCGTGCATCGTCGTCGCTCCTCGCAAAGTCTGTTTTTTCAATCGCAGGTGATTCCGCGCTCTCAAAAAGCCTTGGCAGGATACAGCACTGTAAATGACAAAAAGACTTTTATATCGCCGGGTGTACGAACCTTTTATCGTTTTTACGCAAGTGACAAGAGGTCACACCGTTCAGAACGGCACCTTGCCGAGGATCATGTCGCGGTACATCACAAAATCCCCGAGCAAGCTGTAGAACGGGTGCTGGAAAGTCGCCGGACGGTTCTTTTCGAAGAAGAAATGCCCGATCCAGGCAAAACTGTAGCCGGCAATCGGCACGGCCAATAACAGCCCCAGTGAGCCTCGGCCGATGGCATAGGCCAGGATGCCGATCACCAGGGTAGTGCCGATAAAGTGCAGGCGCCGGCAGGTGCTGTTGCCGTGCTCGGTCAGGTAATAAGGGTAAAACTCGGCAAAGCTGTTGAATCGCTTGAGGTTTTCCACTACGGCCGGCCCTTTGATTGTTGTGCCGCCGAACAGATGTTCGGCGGGGAGCTTATTTGAGTCTAGAGTGATCAGTGGTAACAGCCAGTGACAATAGATGCCACTTTAGTATCCTTGGCTTTCCTGGCTGCCGTTTTGAGCCTGCTTTATTCAAGAAGACGCCATGAGCGAACGAACAACGTCTGCAAGCTGGGCGATGGGGATAGTCAAGGCACTGGAAATGGACGGCCTGGATTGCCGCGCCTTGTTCAAGCAACTGGGCCTGGACTACGCCGCCCTGAGTGACCCCGATGCGCGGTTCCCGCAGGACTCCATGACCCGCCTGTGGCAGCGCGCGGTCGAGTTGTCGGGCAACCCGGCGATTGGCCTGAACATGGGCAAGGTGGTGCGCCCGGCGTCGTTTCATGTGGCCGGTTACGCCTTGATGTCCAGCAACACCCTGGCCGAAGGCTTCATGCGCTTGGTGCGTTACCAGCGGATCATCGCCGAAAGCGCCGACTTGAGTTTTCGACTATTACCTGAAGGCTATGCGCTGATTCTCACGGTGCATGGCGATCATCTTCCGCCGACCCGACAAAGCGCCGAAGCCTCCCTGGCCTGTGCGTTGGCGCTGTGCGGCTGGCTCACCGGGCGGACCCTGCAACCCCGCAAAGTGCTGTTGCAGGGCGATCAACCGGGGGACCTGGCCCCCTATAAACAAGCGTTCCATGCCCCGCTGGAGTTCGATGCGCCGTATGACGCGCTGATCTTTGAGCGCGCCGACATGGACGCGCCGCTGCCCACGGCCAACGAGGCCATGGCGCTGTTGCACGATCGATTTGCCGGTGAGTACCTGGCGCGTTTCTCCGAAAGCCGCGTGACCCACAAGGCGCGGCAGGTGCTGTGCCGGCTGCTGCCCCAGGGCGAACCCAAGCGCGAAGTGGTGGCCAAGACCCTGCACCTGTCCCAGCGCACCTTGCAGCGGCGCCTGCAGGAAGAAGGCACGAGTTTCCAGACCCTGCTCGACGACACCCGCCGCGAACTGGCCGAGCAATACCTGGCGCAGCCGCGCATGACCCTGTTGGAGATTGCCTACCTGCTGGGCTTTGCCGACCCGAGCAACTTCTTTCGCGCGTTTCGCCGCTGGTTTGATGCCACGCCCGGCGAATACCGGGCGCGGCTGCAGGACGCGTCGACGGTCAGTGACGCCAGAACGCCGGAATGCACAGAACAAAGACTGTGATGATTTCCAGCCGGCCCAGCAGCATGCCCAGGGACAGGATCCACTTGGCCGCATCCGGCAGGCTGGCGAAGTTGCCGGCCGGGCCAATGGTTTCCCCCAGGCCCGGGCCGACGCCGGACACGGTGCTGGCGGCGCCGGTGAGTGCGGTCATCCAGTCCAGGCCCAGCAGCGACAAGGCCAGGGCGATGGCGCAGATGGTAATGGCGAAGAAAAACGAAAAGGTCAGGATCGAACGCACGATCTCTTCGTCGAGACGGTGGCCGTTGTACTTCTGCTTGATTACCGCGCGCGGGTGAATCAGCTGGTTCAAGTTGGCCTTGAGCAGGATATAGGCGACCTGGAAGCGGAAAATCTTGATCCCGCCCGCCGTGGAGCCGGAACAGCCGCCGATGAAGCCCAGGTAGAAAAACAGCATCAGTGAGAAATTGCCCCACAGGCTGTAGTCCCCCAGTGCAAAACCGGTGGTGGTCACTACCGACGTAACGTTCAACGCCACATGGCGCAGGGCATCCAGCCAATGCAGGTTGGTGGTCCACCAGTACCAGGTGCCGAGCACCAGCCAGGTCACCAGCAACAAACCGAGCAAGCCCTGTACTTGCTGATCCTTGATCAATGCCTTGCGATTCCCCCGCAAGGTGGCCACGTACAGGGTGAACGGCAAGCTGCCGAGGATCATCACCACCACCGCCACCCAGTGCACCGCCGGTTGTTTCCAGTGCGCCAGGGACTCGTCCGAGGTGGAGAACCCACCGGTGGAAATCGCCGACATCGCATGGTTGATCGCATCGAACAGGCCCATGCCGGCCCACCAGAACGCCAGGCTGCCGAGGATGGTGATGCCGACGTAGGCCGCCACGATCAGCCGCGCCACCATGTGCGAGCGGGGCATGACCTTCTCCGAGCGGTCCGAGGATTCGGTCTGGAACAGGCGCATGCCACCGATGCGCAGCAGCGGCAGGATCGCCACCGCCATGCCGATAAAGCCGATGCCGCCGAGCCAGTGCAGCAGCGAGCGCCATATCAAAATGCCGGGGGACAGGGTGTCCAGGCCGCTCAGCACCGTGGAGCCGGTGGCGGTGATGCCGGACATGCTTTCGAAAAACGAGTCGGTGTAGCTGATGTGCTGGGTCAGCAGGAACGGCAGCGCGGCGAATACGCATACCACCACCCAACTGCTGACCGTGAGCAGGTACATGTCTCGCGGACGCAGGTGCACGTGTTCGGGACGCCCGGGAATCACCAGGGCAAGCCCGGCGACAAAAGTGATCAGGCTGGCCCAGAGGAACGAGGGCAGGTCGCTGGTCCGTTCGAAAATCACCAGGGTGGCCATGGGCACGACCATGGCGATCGCAAGGGTGATCAGGAAGATGCCGATGATGAAACCGATGATGCGTAGGGTCGGCAACGCCATGAAGTAAGCTCGAAATAGGGCAGAGGCGCCATTCTACCTGGGGTGCAGGGCATGTAAACCGGCGGATTTGGGCACAACATGGATCAAATGTGGGAGGGGGCTTGCTCCCGATGTCGGTGTGTCAGTGAAGGAAGTATCTACTGAGCCACCGCTATCGGGAGCAAGCCCCCTCCCACATGGGTTTGCGGTGGTAAAGACAGTGCACAAAAAAGGCGACCCGAAGGCCGCCTTATTCAACACCGCGCTGATCAGAATTCGTGATCAGCGTTATCCGGGTTCAGGTCGCTGATGCCCAGCTTGCCGGCAGCGGCTTCGATCGAGCCGGTCTGCTTGACCAGGGCGGCGATGGCGTCACGCACGATCTGGTTACCTGCGTCGTTACCGGCCGCGATCAACTGGTCGTAGTGCTCACCCTTGTTGGCGTGATCAACCATGACCTGGATCTTCGCTTCGGTCGCCGCCAGGTCCGCTTTCAGCGCGGTATCGGCAGCCGGGTCGGCCTTGGCCACCAGGGACGACAGGCTGGCGCCGGTCAGTTTGGTGCCGTCGACGCGGGTGTACTCGCCCAGGTAGACGTTGCGGATGCCCTTGGCGTCGTAGAAGTGCGAGTAGTGGGTGTTGTCGCTGAAGCAGTCCTGTTCGTCTTCCGGCGAGTTGGCTTCCAGGGAAACCTTCATGCGCTCACCGGCCAGCTCGCCCAAGGACAGGCTGCCCATGCCGAACAACATTTTGCGCAGGCCGTCGGTGGCAGGTTCTGCCTCCAGGGTGGCGCGGTAGTTGTCTTCGACGTTGGGTTTCCAGTTGCCGACCATTTCCTGCAGGTCGCTGACCAGCAGTTGGGTCACGGCGGTCAGGTAGGCGCGGCGGCGCTCGTTGTGGCCGCCGGTTGCGCCGTCGCCGGTCAGGTAGTCCGACGCAGGGCGGTTGCCCGCGCCCGGGCCGGTGCCGTTCAGGTCCTGGCCCCAGAGCAGGAATTCGATGGCGTGGTAGCCGGTGGCGACGTTGGCTTCGGAACCGCCCAGCTCATTGAGGCTGGCGAGTTTTTCCGGGGTGATGTCCTTCACGTCGACCTTGTCTTCGCCGACCTGGACTTCGGTGTTGGCGATGATGTTGGCGGTAGCGCCCGGGTTGCCCAGGGCGTGTTCGTAGGATTTGTCGACGTAGTCGATCAGGCCTTCGTCCAGGGGCCAGGCGTTAACCTGACCTTCCCAGTCATCGATGATGGTGTTGCCGAAGCGGAACACTTCGCTCTGCAGGTACGGAACGCGCGCGGCAACCCAGGCGGCCCGGGCGGCTTTCAGGGTTTCGTCGTTTGGTTTGGCGAGGAAGGCGTCGATTGCGGTTTGCAGGGTTTTTGCCGTGGACTCGGCATCGCTGTACACCGCGAAGACCATGTCGGCGTAATGCGCAACCACGGCCTTGGCGGCCGCTTCATCGACCTGGCCGGCAGGGGTGGCAGCCGCTGGAGCGGTGGTGCTGGCAGCCGGGGTCGGCGCCTGGTTTGCTGCGGGCTTGTCTTTACCTTCGCCGCAACCGGCGAGAGAAATGGCAATGGCCAGCAGACTGGCGGTGGCCAGGGGCATACGAATCATGGCGAACATCCTGCTTCGGTTGTTGATGGGCGCGCGGGGGTCGCGCAAAACTGCGACATAATGCGAAAGATTTGCATTTTGTGTAAAGGGTTATACGCGGGAAATATTCAGTATCGTTTTGCCCGCTCAGAGAATGGCCGCGCCATTGCGCTCCGCCTGCTTCAAAAAAGCCGCCAACTCCCGGGCCGGCAGGGGTTTACTGTAGTAGTAACCCTGACCTTCATGGCAACCCTCGGAGATGATGTAGGCCTCCTGCTCCGCGGTTTCCACGCCTTCCGCGATGACCTGCATGCCCAGGCTTTTGCCCAGTTGGATAATGGCGCGAACGATGGTGGCGTCGTCATCGTCGTCCAGCAGGTCCTGGACGAAGCTTTTGTCGATCTTGATCTTGTCCAGGGGCAGGCTTTTCAAATAGCTCAAGGAGGAATAGCCGGTGCCGAAGTCATCAATCGCGATCAATGCCCCGGAGCGGCGCAGGCTCAACAGGTGTTGGGCGGCGGTGCTGATGTCTTCCATCAGGCCGGTTTCGGTGACTTCCAGCTCCAGGCTGCGCGGCGGCAGGCGGTAGATCTGCATCAGGTTGTTGACCACCCGTGGCAGCTCGGTGTGGTGCAACTGCACGGTGGACAGGTTGACCGCCATGCGCAGTTCGGTGAAGCCCAGGTCATGCCATTCGCGCAATTGTCGACAGGCCTGGTCCAGTACCCATTCGCCAATCGGAATAATGGTGCCGTTCTGTTCTGCCAGCGGGATGAACAGGTCCGGCGGCACCAGCCCGTGTTCCGGGTGCTGCCAACGGATCAGGGCTTCCACGCCTACCACACGCTGGTCGCGATAGCTGATCTGCGGCTGGTAGACCAGGTGGAACTGGTCGCGGCTGAGGGCATCGCGCAGGTCTTTTTCCAGCTCGCGGCGGCGGCGCATTTCGCTGTCGACGCTGGCGATATAGAACTGATAGCGGTTGCGAGAGCGGCTCTTGGCCAGGGTCATGGTCTGTTCGGTTTTTTGCAGCAGCTTCTCGGTGCTGTCGCCATCTTCGGGAAACAAGGTGATGCCGATGGTGGCGCGCAGGCGAATTTCCTCGTGGTCGAGGGCGAACTCCGCCTCCAGGTCGTCGAGGATACTTTGCGCCAGTTCGGCCGCTTCGTAGGGCTGGTCGATATCGGCCTGTACCAGCGCGAACTGGTCGCCCCCCAGGCGGGCGAGGGCGCCGAGGCGACCGCTGTGGGCGCGCAGACGGTCGGCGAGGGCCAGCAGCAATTTGTCGCCGGCCTGGTAGGTAAACTGCTCGTTGACGCTTTTGAAGTCATCCAGTCCCACGCACAGCACCGCCACCCGGCGCTGGCGGCGACCGGCGTCGATGAGGATCTTGTCCAGTTGCTCCTGCAGTTTCTGGCGGTTGGGCAGGCCGGTGAGGAAATCGTACTGGGCCATGCGCAGCAGGCTGGATTCCGCCTCATGGCGCAGGTGGGTGTTGCGCTCGATGGATTCGAGCAACTGGTTGGCGGTGTTGATCCACAACCCCAACTCGTTGCGCTCGTGGCCCTTGAGTTGCGGGATCTTGTGCTCGCTGGGGCGGTCCGGGTTGATCGATGTCAGGTGTTCGATAATCCGCGACAGCGGCTTGGTCAGCAGCCAGTGGTAAACCAGGTACAACACCAGGCCCATGGCCAAGGCGCGTAACACGCCGGAAATGAAGATGATCACCGAACTGACAATAAAGCCCTGGCCGTACGTGGCGGTGTCGAGGGTAATGCTCAGGTCACCGTAATATTCGCTGTAGGGGCCTTTGCCGACCAAGGCAGTGGTGAAGGTGCGTTCCCGGCCAAGAATCAGGTCGGTGAGCCAGCGGCTGGGGGAGTGCTGCAAGGCACGGCTTTTTTCTGCCAGCATGGTTTCGTTGGGATGGCCGATGGAGGCCATGCGCACCGCCTCGTCCTGGAACAGCCCCTCTATCACCTGCATGCCCATCTCGCGGTCCAGGCTATAGACGGCCTGGGTCGAGGGGTCGCGAAACATGTCGAGGATGCGCTGGGCATCACCGGCCACGGCCTGGCGCGTCTTGTAGGCATCGAAAACGATCTGCGCCACGCTCAGCGTCACGCCCACGATCAACGCCGACAGCAGCACGACCCGTAGCAACTTCACCGACAAGCTGTTTTTGAGTTCCAGCTTCAAAGGGGCATTCCTTGTCTCATGCGGGTGGCCTTCAATATGCCATGAGTATTGGCAATCTGAGGTTGGCAGTCAAAGGGACATTGGGGCATAAGCTCAATTGGCGTTTTGGCTGACCAGCATTGAGAGGTACCAACGCAGATCGGTGCCTGGCAGACGTGGATAAAGAATCAGCATGCGGTACAAATATTGACTGGAGAGAAGGCGGAGCCGGTCCGCCTTCTGCGAGCCGGCGGTGTTAGTAATTAACCGGACCCTGTGGTTGTTGTCCTTCCCCGCCGATCTTTTCGCCGCCACCGGCTATGTCGATTTCCTCGTTTGCCATGTCCATTACTCCTTTGGCCAGGTCCATACCCTTATCAAGAAGTCCCGTTATCATTGGGATTGCGCCCGTTGCCGCCGACATAGGATCCATCGTAATTCCTCACACGTGATTAAGAGGTTTATTCCTCCTACCCCTTGTGTGGTGAATCCTATTGGTGGGTTCCAGTATTTCTGGCTTGCCTATGCTGCACCCACAAAAAAGCCCGGCAATCGCCGGGCTCTTTCTACTGCAAGGGTTGCTTAGGCAGTGAAGGTCTTGCCTTCGAACTGCTCAGCGACGAACTTCCAGTTGACCAGGTTCCAGAACGCTTCCACATACTTTGGACGTACGTTGCGGTAGTCGATGTAGTAGGCGTGTTCCCACACGTCGCAGGTCAGCAGCGGGGTGTCGCCGCTGGTCAGCGGGTTGCCGGCGCCGATGGTGCTGGCCAGGGCCAGGGAACCGTCAGCCTTTTTCACCAGCCAGCCCCAACCGGAACCGAAGGTGCCGACGGACGTCTTGGTGAATTCTTCCTTGAACTTGTCGAACGAACCGAACGCGGCGTTGATGGCTTCAGCCAGCGCGCCGGTAGGTTGGCCGCCGGCGTTTGGTGCCAGGCAGTTCCAGTAGAAGGTGTGGTTCCAGACCTGAGCGGCGTTGTTGAAGATGCCGCCCGAAGAAGATTTGACGATTTCTTCCAGGGTCTTGCCTTCGAACTCGGTGCCTGGCACCAGGTTGTTCAGGTTCACGACATAGGTGTTGTGGTGCTTGTCGTGGTGGTATTCCAAGGTTTCCTTGGAGATGTGCGGCTGCAGGGCATCGTGTGCGTAGGGCAGCGGCGGCAATTCGAAAGCCATGATGATTCTCCTAATCAGGTCAGTTGCGGTGAGCGCAAGGCCGATCACGGGCGGCCAAACAAGCGCCGGGGAGTTTGTACTCTTTGCGGCGCAGGGTCCGGATCATAGCACCGGGGGTGCGGCAAAACCACGCAACAACTGTGTGGGATAGAGGTTCCAGAGCGTTTTGGAATATTCATCAGGCGCTGATCAATTGATAGGCCACGCTGAACATCATCGCCGCTACCAACAGGTCCAACAGGCGCCATGTCGCCGGGCGTGCCAGCCATGGCGCCAGCCAGGCCGCGCCGAGCGCCAGGGTGGCGAACCACAGCAACGATGCACTCGCGGCCCCGGCCACGTAGGCGCCGGGTTCGGTTTGTTGCGCGCCCAGTGAGCCGATCAGCAGCACCGTGTCCAGGTAGACATGAGGATTGAGCAACGTGACCGCCAGGGCGCTGAGCAATACGGCGCGCAATGAGCGGACCTTGAGGTCGCCCCCTTGCTCCAGGCCCTGTGTCGAAAACGCCCGGCGCAGCGCCAGGGTGCCGTACCACAGCAGGAACGCGGCGCCGCCCCAGCGGGCAATCGCCAGCAGCAGCGGGTTTTGTGCCAGCACCGTCGCCAGGCCGAATACCCCGGCGGCCACGAGCAAGGCGTCGCACACCACGCACAACGCCGCCACCGGCAGGTGATGTTCACGGCGCAGGCTTTGCGCCAATACAAATGCGTTTTGCGTGCCGATGGCCATGATCAGCCCCAAGGCCACCAATAATCCGTTCAGATAGCTTTGCCACATAACCATTACTCCGAAGTCGCTGCCAGTTGCCGCAATACGTCCATGGCTCGCTCGGCATCCGCACGGCCGACGAACAGGTGGTCGTGGTAGTAGCCGGCGATCACGTTGCAACTGATCCCGGCTTTGCCGAGTGCGCTGGCGAAGGCGGCCGTCAGGCCCACGGCTTGCAGCGCTGAATGCACATTCAGGGTGATCCACGCGGCGATGTAGTCGAACGCCAGCCCGGCCTGTTCCGCCTGCCGGCGCTCCAGGATCAGGGTCAGGCCTTCCTGCTCGCGAAAGCTGCCGATGGCCTCGCAACCGGCCGGGATACGATGGTCAGGCAGGGTGCAGAACACGTAGTCACCGTCATTGAGCTGCGGGCTCATGCTGCGCAGCAGGGTTGCCAGGGCGGTTTCGCCAGCCATGGTGAAGGTTCCTTTTAAAGAGAGAAGCGATGCTGGCTATTCTCGTGGTCCAGGCTGTATAAGAAAAACCAATATTGCTGATCGCTCATTAGAGAAACTGATGTTCGACTATAAATTGCTTTCCGCCCTGGCGGCGGTGGTGGAACAGGCCGGCTTCGAGCGCGGTGCCCAGGTATTGGGGCTGTCGCAATCGGCGATTTCCCAGCGCATCAAGTTATTGGAAGCACGCATCGGCCAGCCGGTGCTGGTGCGGGTTACGCCGCCGGCGCCCACCGATATCGGTCGGCGTTTGCTTAACCATGTGCAGCAGGTGCGGCTGCTGGAGCGCGACCTGCAAAGCCAGGTGCCGGCGCTGGACGAAGAAGGCATGCCTGAACGCCTGCGCATCGCCCTGAATGCCGACAGCCTGGCCACTTGGTGGGCCGAGGCGGTCAGCGACTTCTGTGCCGAGCAGCATTTGCTGCTGGATCTGGTCGTAGAAGACCAGACGGTGGGGCTCAAGCGCATGCGCGCCGGGGAAGTAGCCGCCTGTATCTGCGCCAGCGAGCGCCCGGTGGCCGGAGCCCGCAGCCTGTTGCTCGGCGCCATGCGTTATCGGGCGTTGGCCAGCCCTGCATTTGTTGCACGGCATTTCCCCCAAGGTGTGCGTGCCGAGCAACTGGCGCGCACACCGGCACTGGTGTTCGGCCCGGATGATTTCCTGCAGCACCGCTACCTGGCGTCTCTGGGCGTGGACGGCGGTTTCGAACACCATTTATGCCCATCGTCCGAAGGCTTTATCCGCCTGGCGGAAGCCGGGCTCGGCTGGGGGCTGGTGCCTGAGTTGCAGGTGCGCGACCAACTGGAAAAGGGCGTGCTGGTCGAGTTGATGCCAGATAAGCCCATCGATGTGCCGTTGTACTGGCATCATTGGCGCAGCGGCGGGCAGCTGTTGGGCCTGTTGACCGACCACCTGGCCCAAGCCTGCGGACAATGGTTGGTGCCGTTGGACTGATGGCGGTCGTCAAGGCAACAGCGATGAAAAATGAAAGAACACGGGGTAATACATGAAGATTCTGGTCACCGGCGCAAGCGGCTTCATCGGCGGGCGCTTTGCGCGTTTCGCCCTGGAGCAGGGCCTGGACGTGCGGGTCAACGGGCGGCGCGCCGAGGGTGTGGAGCACCTGGTTCGACGCGGTGCCGAGTTTATCCAGGGTGACTTGAGTGATGCCGACCTGGTGCGCGACCTGTGCCGCGATGTCGAAGCCGTGGTGCATTGTGCAGGCGCCGTGGGCTTGTGGGGGAAGTACCAGGACTTCCATCAAGGCAACGTGCTGGTGACTGAAAACGTCGTGGAAGCCTGCCTCAAGCAGCGCGTGGGCCGTCTGGTGCACCTGTCGTCGCCGTCGATCTACTTCGACGGGCGCGATCACCTCGGGTTGACCGAAGAGCAAGTCCCCAAGCACTTCAAGCATCCCTATGCGGCCACGAAGTACCTGGCCGAACAGAAAGTGTTCGGCGCCCAGGAGTTCGGCCTCGAGGTGCTGGCCCTGCGCCCGCGTTTCGTCACCGGTGCCGGTGACATGAGTATTTTTCCGCGCCTGTTGAAGATGCAGCGCAAGAACCGCCTGGCTATCGTCGGCGACGGTCTCAACAAGGTCGACTTCACCAGTGTGCACAACCTCAACGAAGCGCTGCTCAGCAGCTTGCTGGCCACCGGTTCGGCTCTGGGCAAGGCCTACAACATCAGCAACGGCACGCCGGTGCCGGTGTGGGATGTGGTCAATTACGTGATGCGCCAAATGGAGCTGCCCCAGGTGACCCGTTATCGCTCCTACGGCTTGTCCTACAGTGTGGCGGCGCTTAACGAAGCCTTTTGCGCAATGTGGCCCGGTCGTCCGGAGCCGGCGTTATCGCGCCTGGGCATGCAGGTAATGAACAAAGATTTCACCCTCGACATCAGCCGGGCCAGGCATTATCTGGATTACGAGCCCAAGGTCAGCCTGTGGACCGCCCTCGACGAGTTCTGCAGTTGGTGGAAGGCCCAGGATCCCGGGTTCAAATAAGGTCACAACAGGCAACACATCGGGAACCGAATTCCAGGTTCCGGGTCGATCAACGCGACGGGCTTGGGGTTTATACTCCCGTCGCTCGGCTTTCCAGCCAGCTAACTCACCGATTCAGGGTTGATTCATGCGTAACGATGCCAAAGACGATTTCGACAACATTCCCAGCCTGCGGGCCGATCTTGGGGATGACGATGATTTCGAACCTTCCCCGGCCACCTCGGTGCGTTCGCGCAACACGCCCGTGGTCAAGGTCAAGGGCGCCAGCACCGGCCCGCTGTGGGCATTGATCGGCGCGCTGCTGATCGCCTTCGCCGGCCTGGCCTGGTGGAGCTTCCAGCAGATTTCCCTGATGGGCCAGCAGTTGGTAGCCACCCAGGAAAGCTTTGCGCGCATCAGCGAAGAAGCGGCAGGGCGCCTGCAGGACATTTCCGGCAAGGTCGTAGCCAGTGAAGCCAACGTGAACAACGGCAGCGAAGCACTGAAACTGCAGATCAAACAGCTGGAAACCCAGTTGCTGGAGCAGGGCAAGCAGCAACTCGGCGTTGCCGGCCAGGCCACCGAGCTGGACAAGCGCCTGGCGCAAATGACTGCCAGCACCACTGAGCTGTCGAGCGCCAATGCCAAGCTGCAGGGCCAGGTGCAAGCCTTGACCGATGCAGTGGCCACCCTGAAGGCAGCGCAGGGCGATGCCGGCAAGCGCGATACCGAGATAAAGGAATTGGTTGCTGATGTGGCTGCCTTGAAAAAGCAAGGTAACCCGAGCGCAGCCATCGCCCGTCTTGAGCAGGACCTCGTGGTACTCAAAAGCGCCCAGGACAGCCAGCCGGCCAACAGCGATGCGCCGACCAACAAGGAGTTCGACGTGTTCCGCATCCAGACCACCCGCAATATCACCACCTTGCAGAGCCAGGTGCAGAACCTGAATCAGCGCCTCAACGCGCCAGCGGCTGTCACGCCGCTCGGCCAGTAATGTCGGGCCTGTGGCAAGCCCGCTCGCCACAGGCCGACTAGGTGGCTTGAATGTCACCATCTGGTGACATTTCCCATCCCCTTCGTTACTTGCCCCCACCTTGCCCTTGTTTAGACTCCGGTCATCCCACAAACAATAATAAGGGCCACCCATGACCACGCGACCACTGCCTGCCAGCAGTTGGCTGAATGCACCTGCCCATCACGACTGGCTCGCCGCCGAAGGGCAGCGCCTGCTGGCCTTCGCCAAGGCCTCCCGTCTGCCTGAGGGTTTTGGCAACCTCGACGACAGAGGCCAGTTGCCGGCCGATGCTCGCGCCGAAACCATGAATACCGCGCGCATGACCCACAGCTTCGCCATGGCCCATGCCATGGGCTTGCCGGGTTATGCCGAATTGGTGGCGCACGGTGTTGCGGCCCTGGGCGGACCTTTGCGTGACAGCGAACACGGTGGCTGGTTCGCCGTGCCCCAGGCCCTGGACGGCAACAGCGGCAAGGCGGCCTACCTGCATGCCTTTGTCGCCCTGGCCGCCAGCTCGGCCGTGGTGGCAGGCGCGCCCGGTGCGCAAAATCTGCTGAACGACGCCATCCATATCATCGACCAGTTCTTCTGGAGCGAAGAGGAGGGCGTGATGCTCGAATCCTTCGCCCGGGACTGGAGCGGCGTCGAAGCCTATCGCGGCGCCAACAGCAACATGCACGCCACCGAAGCCTTCCTGGCGCTGGCCGATGTCACCGCCGACACACGTTGGCTGGATCGCGCCCTGCGCATCGTCGAGCGAGTGATTCATACCCACGCCGCCGCCAACCAGTTCATGGTAATCGAGCATTTCGACGCGCAATGGAAACCCCTGCTCGATTACAACGAAGACAACCCCGCCGATGGCTTCCGCCCGTATGGCATCACCCCTGGCCATGGCTTTGAGTGGGCGCGGCTGGTGCTGCACCTGGAAGCCGCGCGCCTGCAGGCCGGGCTGGCCACGCCGGACTGGCTGCTGAGCGCCGCCAAGGGCCTGTTTGCCAGCGCCTGCGACTATGCCTGGGCCGTGGATGGCGCCCCCGGTATCGTCTACACCCTGGACTGGAACCACCGCCCGGTCGTGCGCGAGCGTCTGCACTGGACCCACGCCGAAGCCAGCGCCGCTGCCCAGGCCTTGCTCAAACGCACGGGTGAGCTGCATTACGAAACCTGGTACCGGCGTTTCTGGGAGTTTTGCGACACCCATTTCATCGACCGCCTCCACGGCAGCTGGCACCACGAACTCAGCCCGCACAACCAGCCCAGCAGCACCATCTGGGGCGGTAAACCGGACCTGTACCATGCCTGGCAAGCGGTCGTGCTGCCTGCACTGCCCCTGGCACCGAGCATGGCCAGCGCTTTAGGCGCTGGATGTTATGTCACCAAGTGGTGACATTTGTGCATCCCTTTGTTACCTGTGCTCGAAAAAACCATGTTTAAACTCCGTGCAGCGCAAGCTCCAGACTTGCATGCATAACAACAAGAAAAGGTATTCAGATGAACGCGATTAATCGCCTCGCCGTAGCTATTTCCGTTGCCTCGTTGTTTCCCCTCAGTGCATTTGCCGCCGACTCCAAAGGGACGGTTGAAGTTGTGCATTGGTGGACCTCGGGTGGCGAAAAAGCGGCTGTAGATGTCCTGAAGGCCCAAGTCGAGAAAGACGGCTTCACCTGGAAAGACGGCGCCGTCGCAGGTGGTGGTGGCGCCACGGCCATGACCGTGCTGAAAAGCCGCGCGGTCGCCGGCAACCCGCCAGGCGTTGCCCAGATCAAAGGCCCCGACATCCAGGAGTGGGCCTCTACCGGCCTGCTCGACACCGACGTCCTGAAGTCCGTCGCCAAAGACGAAAAATGGGATTCCCTGCTCGACAAGAAAGTCTCCGACACCGTGAAGTACGACGGTGACTACGTCGCCGTACCGGTCAACATCCACCGCGTGAACTGGCTGTGGATCAACCCGGAAGTCTTCAAGAAAGCCGGTATCACCAAGAACCCAACCACCCTCGAAGAATTCTACGCCGCCGGCGACAAGCTCAAGGCTGCGGGCTTCATTCCGCTCGCCCACGGTGGCCAGCCTTGGCAGGACAGCACCGTGTTCGAAGCGGTGGTCCTGTCGGTAATGGGCGCCGATGGCTACAAGAAAGCCCTGGTCGACCTCGATAACGCTGCGCTGACCGGCCCGGAAATGGTCAAGTCCCTGACCGAGCTGAAGAAAGTCGCGACCTATATGGACGTCGACGGCAAAGGCCAGGACTGGAACCTCGAAGCAGGCAAGGTCATCAACGGCAAGGCCGGTATGCAGATCATGGGTGACTGGGCCAAGTCCGAATGGACTGCCGCCAAGAAAGTCGCCGGCAAAGACTACGAGTGCGTAGCCTTCCCGGGCACCGACAAAGCCTTCACCTACAACATCGACTCCCTGGCGGTGTTCAAGCAGAAAGACAAAGGCACTGCCGCTGGCCAGCAGGACATCGCCAAAGTCGTGCTGGGTGAAAACTTCCAGAAGGTGTTCAGCATCAACAAGGGCTCGATCCCTGTTCGCAACGACATGCTGAACAAAATGGACTCCTACGGTTTCGACTCCTGCGCCCAGACCGCCGCCAAGGACTTCCTGGCTGACGCCAAGACCGGCGGCCTGCAGCCAAGCATGGCGCACAACATGGCCACCACCCTGGCAGTGCAAGGTGCGTTCTTCGATGTCGTGACCAACTACATCAACGACCCGAAAGCCGACCCGGCCGACACCGCCAAGAAACTCGGCGCTGCGATCAAGTCTGCCAAGTAACGGTTGACCTTGTGAGGGGGATCCCTGACCCCTCACAAGGCGTGCTTCTGTAGTCCTTTTTCCCTGTATTGGATTTCCCCATGAGTTCTGTTGCTGTGTTCAGCAAAGCCTCGCCGTTCGATGCACTGCAGCGCTGGCTACCCAAACTGGTGCTGGCGCCCAGCATGTTCATCGTGTTGGTGGGTTTCTACGGCTACATCCTGTGGACGTTTGTGCTCTCGTTCACCACCTCTACGTTCCTGCCAAGCTACAAATGGGCGGGTCTTGCGCAATACGAGCGGTTGTTCGACAACGACCGTTGGTGGGTGGCGAGCAAGAACCTGGCGCTGTTCGGCGGGATGTTCATCGGCATCACCCTGGTGATCGGCGTGACGCTGGCGATTTTCCTCGACCAGAAAATCCGCCGCGAAGGTTTTATCCGCACCATTTACCTGTACCCGATGGCGCTCTCGATGATCGTCACCGGTACCGCCTGGAAATGGCTGCTCAACCCGGGCATGGGCCTGGACAAACTCCTGCGTGACTGGGGCTGGGAAGGCTTCCGTCTCGACTGGCTGATCGACCCGGACCGCGTGGTCTACTGCCTGGTGATTGCCGCCGTGTGGCAAGCCTCCGGTTTCATCATGGCGATGTTCCTCGCCGGCCTGCGTGGCGTTGATCAGTCGATCATCCGTGCCGCCCAGATCGACGGCGCAAGCCTGCCGCGCATCTACTGGAGCGTGGTGCTGCCGAGCCTGCGTCCGGTGTTCTTCAGTGCGGTGATGATCCTGGCGCACATTGCGATCAAGAGCTTCGACCTGGTGGCGGCCATGACGGCCGGTGGCCCGGGCTATTCGTCCGACCTGCCCGCCATGTTCATGTACTCGTTCACCTTCAGCCGTGGCCAGATGGGCATGGGCTCGGCCAGTGCAATCCTGATGCTCGGTGCGATCCTCGCGATCATCGTGCCTTACCTCTACTCCGAGCTGAGGACCAAGCGTAATGACTAGTCTCGCTGCCAAACCTGCCATCAGCCTGAGCCGCATCGCGATCTACGCGGTGTTGATCCTCGCTGTATTGCTGTACCTGGTACCGCTGGTGGTGATGTTGCTCACCAGCTTCAAGACCCCGGAAGACATCAGCACCGGCAACCTGTTGAGCTGGCCGACCGTGGTCAGCGGCATCGGCTGGGTCAAGGCATGGGCCACCGTGGATGGCTACTTCTGGAACTCGCTCAAGATCACCGTGCCGGCCGTGCTGATTTCCACCGCCATCGGTGCGTTGAACGGTTATGTGCTGTCGTTCTGGCGCTTCCGTGGTTCGCAGCTGTTCTTCGGCTTGCTGTTGTTCGGCTGCTTCCTGCCGTTCCAGACCGTGCTGCTGCCCGCGTCGTTCACCCTCGGCAAGATGGGCCTGGCCAGCACCACCACCGGCCTGGTGTTTGTGCACGTGGTGTACGGCCTGGCGTTCACCACGCTGTTCTTCCGTAACTACTACGTGAGCATTCCGGATGCGCTGATCAAGGCGGCACGCCTGGACGGAGCGGGTTTCTTCACCATCTTCCGTCAGATCATTCTGCCGATGTCCACGCCGATCATCATGGTCTGCCTGATCTGGCAGTTCACCCAGATCTGGAACGACTTCCTGTTCGGTGTGGTGTTCTCCAGTGGCGACTCCCAGCCCATCACGGTGGCGCTGAACAACCTGGTCAACACCAGCACCGGGGCCAAGGAATATAACGTGGATATGGCGGCGGCGATGATCGCCGGGCTGCCGACCCTGCTGGTCTATGTGATCGCAGGCAAGTATTTCGTGCGCGGCCTGACGGCCGGCGCGGTCAAGGGGTAATCATGGCTACGCTTGAACTTCGCAATGTAAACAAGACCTATGGCGCCGGCCTGCCCGACACCTTGAAGAACATCGAACTGTCGATCAAGGAAGGGGAGTTCCTGATCCTGGTCGGCCCTTCGGGTTGCGGTAAGTCCACGCTGATGAACTGCATCGCCGGCCTGGAGACCATCACCGGCGGCGCGATCATGATCGGTGACCAGGACGTCAGCGGCATGAGCCCCAAGGACCGTGACATCGCCATGGTGTTCCAGTCCTACGCGCTGTACCCGACCATGAGCGTGCGCGAGAACATCGAGTTCGGCCTCAAGATCCGCAAGATGCCCCAGGCCGACATCGACGCCGAAGTGGCGCGCGTGGCCAAGCTGCTGCAGATCGAACACCTGCTCAACCGCAAGCCGGGCCAGCTCTCCGGCGGCCAGCAACAGCGCGTGGCCATGGGCCGGGCCCTGGCGCGTCGGCCGAAGATCTACCTGTTCGACGAACCGCTGTCGAACCTCGATGCCAAGCTGCGCGTCGAGATGCGTACCGAAATGAAGCTGATGCACCAGCGCCTCAAGACCACCACGGTCTACGTGACCCACGACCAGATTGAAGCGATGACCCTGGGCGATAAGGTGGCGGTGATGAAGGACGGCATCATCCAACAATTCGGCACTCCGAAAGAAATTTACAACGACCCTGCTAACCTATTTGTGGCAAGCTTTATCGGTTCACCACCGATGAACTTCGTTCCTATGCGCCTAAAACGCAAGGACGGGGTGTTGGTGGCGCTGCTCGACAGCGGCCAGGCGCGATGCGAATTGCCGCTGGGTATGAACGACGCCGGCCTGGAAGACCGTGATGTGATCCTGGGCCTGCGCCCGGAGCAGATCGTGTTGGCGGCGGGTGAGGGTAATGGTTCATCGAGCATACGTGCCGAGGTCCAGGTCACCGAGCCGACCGGCCCGGACACACTGGTGTTTGTGCAGCTCAATGACACCAAGGTCTGCTGCCGTTTGGCGCCTGATGTGGCGCCGCAGGTGGGCGAGACCCTGACACTGCAATTCGATCCATCCAAGGTATTGCTGTTCGACGCCAACACGGGCGAGCGCCTCGGCACTGCTTCTTCATTGCCCGCACAGGGGCATGCGGACAACGTGGCCCAATTCAAAGGTCGCTGAAGTAGATAAGTTGTTGTTTTAGATGAAAAAAAAGTAACCCGCGTTAGATAAAAACAGTTTAATAACAATAAAGACGAGGATGTAGGGATGAAAAAGCAACACAACAACACTCGGCTGATCTGCCAACTGTCAGCAGCAGCAGCCCTTGTACTGTCCGCCAATGCGATGGCGGCCGATGCATTCAGTGCCGACTCCAAGTGGATGACCGGTGATTGGGGCGGCGAGCGTACCAAGCTGATCGAGCAAGGTATCGACATCAAGGCTGACTACGTAGGGGAAATGGGCGCCAACCTGCGCGGCGGCTACAACGACGACAGGACCGGCCGTTACTCCGACCAGTTCGGGTTGGGCGTGGCGCTGGACCTGCAAAAGCTGTGGGGCTGGGATAACACCCAGGCCAAGATCCAGCTGACTAACCGTAATGGCCAGAACATCTCCAACGACCGCATTGGCGACCCGCGTGCCGGCACGCTGAGCTCGTCCATGGAAGTCTACGGTCGTGGCCACATGGTGCGTCTGACCCAGTTCTGGATTCAGCACCAGATGTTCGACAACAAGCTGGACGTGAAGCTCGGCTACTTCGGTGAAGGCGAAGACTTCAACACCTTCCCGTGCGACTTCCAGAACCTGTCGTTCTGTGGCTCCCAGGTCGGCAACTATGTAAACACCTGGTACAACTGGCCGGTCAGCCAGGCCGCGATCCGCGTGAAGTACAACATCACGCCTGAGCTGTATGCGCAAATCGGTGCATACAACCAGAACCCGTCGCAGCTGGAGCACGGCAACGGCTTCAAACTCAGCGGCAGCGGCACCAAGGGCACCGTGATTCCGGTGGAGTTGGTCTGGTCGCCGAAGGTGAATAACCTGCCGGGCGAATACCGTGTGGGTTACTACAAGAGCGCCGCCGATGCTGCTGACGTTCGTGAAGACGTCAATGGCAACGATGCTGCTACCACCGGTGCGGCCTACCGTACCCGCAGCAGCAAAAAAGGCTACTGGTTCGTTGCCCAGCAGCAACTCACCACCCATAACGGCGACGCTTCCCGTGGCTTGAACATCGCCGCCAACGCGACCTTCCACGACAAGGAAACCAACCTGGTCGACAACTACCAGTCGTTGATGCTGGTGTACAAAGGCCCATTCGACGCGCGTCCGAAAGATGACGTCGGTATTGGTGCTGCGCGTCTGCACGTCAACGATGACGTGAAGAAAAACGCCGAACTGCTGAATGCCGCCAACGGCGTGGCCGACTACGACAACCCGCTGTTCTCGCCGATCCGCGAAACCGAGTACAACTTCGAAATCAACTACGGTTTCCACGTCACCAACTGGCTGACCGTGCGTCCCAACCTGCAATACGTTGTCCAACCGGGCGGCGTGGATAAAGTCGACAACGCGCTGGTGGCGGGCCTGAAAATTCAGTCTACGTTCTAACGCTGTTGCGATAAGCTCCTTCTCTCTGTGCGCATTTTGCGGGTAGCCATGGCTATCCGCTTTTTTTTGGGTGGCACTGTGATATTTGGGACCGTGGCACATGCATGAGCAACCGCTGCAACGCTTTTTCAAATCCCTGCGCGAGCGTCCGGTGTTCGCCTGGGAGCGCTTTCAGATGCGCGACGTGTTGGTGATCGACCATCCGCTGTGCCAGGCGGTGTTCAGTCGCCAGGGCGCGCAACTGTTGCACTTTCAGCCCCGTGGCCAGAAACCCTGGCTGTGGTGTGCGGCCAAGTGGCCGCAAGTCGGCGCCATCCGTGGCGGCGTGCCGGTGTGCTGGCCGTGGTATGGCCGCCATCCGAGCGAAAACGCTTGGCCGTCCCATGGTTGGGCGCGGTTGATCGACTGGAAACTGCTCGACAGCAGCAGCGACGACGACGGCGTGCGCCTGCACTGGCAATTGCAGCTGTGCGACTGGCAGGTCGACCTGCACGCGCACCTGGGCGACACCCTGGAATTGCGCCTGAGCACCGAGCACCAGGACGAGTTGCCGTGCCAGTTGAGCCATGCTTTGCACGCTTACTGGCGTATTGGTCACGTTGATGAGATAGCGCTGTCTGGGCTCGACGGCGCGCACGGTTACGACCAGCTCAATCGCCAGGCGTGCCAGCAGGAAGGCGAACTAAGGGTTGATGGCGGCTGCCAGCGGGTGTTCCAGCACGATGGCGAACTGCACCTCAAGGATCACGCCTGGCAGCGTGAATTGTGCATTGATACCGGCGACAGCGCCGACACCGTCGTATGGCATCCCGGCAGCCGGCCGCTGCTGGGGGTGAGCTTCAACGAAGCGTCGGGGTTTGTGTGCGTGGAGTCGGCGATGGCCGGGGCGAGTCTGGCGCCGGGGGAGAGGGCGCATCTCAGTTTGCAGGCGCGGGCAGGCGCCTAGCACATTGTCGTAGATACCGTCTTATCCGACACTGCGCAAAACCGTAGCAGCTGCCGAGCGCAAGCGAGGCTGCGTCAGGCGCGCTGCCGATTCAAGCCCGAGTCGCAGCCGACGCAGCCTCGCTTGCGCTCGGCAGCTGCTACGGTGGCAGGGGCTTAGTTGAACTCATCCCCCACCGGATACCGGCTGTCATTCAAGCTCTCTTTGATCTTGCGCAAATGCGGCTGGAAATCCACTCCACGGCGCAAGGTCATACCGGTCGCCAGCACATCCAGCACCGTCAACTGAATGATCCGTGAGGTCATCGGCATATAGATGTCGGTGTCTTCGGGCAGTGGAATGTTCAGGCTTACGGTACTGGCCTTGGCCAGCGGCGAGTTCTCGGCGGTTACGCCCAGCACCGACGCACCGTTTTCCCGGGCGATACGCGCCACTTCCACCAGCTCACGGGTGCGCCCGGTGTAGGAAATAATCACGAACAGCTCGCCCGTGTGGGCCACCGAGGCGATCATGCGTTGCATCAGCACGTCGGCGTGGGCGGTGACCGCCAGGTTGAAGCGGAAAAACTTGTGCAGCGCGTCCATGGCCACCGGCGCCGAAGCGCCCAGGCCGAAGAAGTGGATCTGCCGCGCCTGGATCAACAGGTCCACGGCCTTGCTGATCAGGGCCGGGTCCAGGGCCTGGCAGGCGGCATCCAGTGAGGCGATGGCGCTGCCAAAGATCTTCTGGGTGTAGGCCTCGGGGTTATCATCGGCCTCCACGGCGCGGCTGACATACGCTGCGCCACTGGCCAGGCTTTGCGCCAACTGCAATTTAAGTTCAGGGTAACCGCTGACGCCGAACGAACGGCAGAAACGGTTGACCGTCGGTTCACTGACCGAGGCGGCCTGGGCAAGGGCTGCGATGGAGAAGCGGGTCGCCTGCTGCGGGTTGAGCAGGATGACCTCGGCCACTTTTTTCTCAGCCTTGTTCAATTCTTCGAGGCGGTTCCGGATCTGTTCCAGAAGATTTCGCACGCGGTCCATTCAGTCTTTCCTTCGGGCGACGATGCAAATAAAGGGTGGCAACCAATCGACGAGTGGCCTTTTGCGGTGGCCTATCCTACTGAGGGTAGCTGAACACCACCACTCGGAATGCGTATTTCCGGAAAATGTTGTGGTTATTACTACATTTTTCCTTGAGTGATGCCTTGAAAAAAGGTATTTGTAGCTTAACTTGATAAAAGAACAAACATCATGCCTTCGATAACCGTAGAACCCTGCACCTTTGCCCTGTTTGGCGCCTTGGGTGATCTGGCGCTGCGCAAGTTATTTCCTGCCCTCTATCAACTCGATGGCGCCGGGCTGCTGCACGACGATACCCGTATCCTGGCCCTGGCCCGGGAAGCCGGTTCCGAGCAGCAACACCTGGCCCATATCGAAAAAGAATTGCGTAAATACGTCGGCAAGGAACTGGACGAGAGCATCGCCCAGCGCTTCCTGGCGCGCCTGACCTATGTCCACGTCGACTTCATGAAAGCCGATGACTACGTGGCCCTGGCGGAAAAGGCCGGCACCGAACAACGCCTGATTGCCTACTTCGCCACGCCTGCGGCGGTGTACGGTGCGATCTGCGAGAACCTGTCCAAGGTCGGCCTGGCGGAAAACACCCGCGTCGTGCTGGAGAAACCTATCGGTTCGGACCTGGAATCCTCGCGCAAGGTCAACGACGCCGTGGCGCAGTTCTTCCCGGAAAACCGCACCTACCGTATCGACCACTACCTGGGCAAAGAGACCGTCCAGAACCTGATCGCCCTGCGTTTCGCCAACAGTCTGTTCGAAACCCAGTGGAACCAGAACTACATCTCCCACGTGGAAATCACCGTGGCCGAGCAGGTCGGTATCGAAGGCCGTTGGGGCTATTTCGACAAGGCCGGCCAGCTGCGCGACATGATCCAGAACCACCTGCTGCAACTGCTTTGCCTGATCGCCATGGACCCGCCGGCCGACCTGTCCGCCGACAGCATCCGTGACGAGAAGGTCAAGGTGCTCAAGGCCCTGGCGCCGATCAGCCCGGATGGCCTTACCACTCAAGTGGTGCGTGGCCAGTACATCGCCGGCTACAGCGCCGGCAAGCCGGTGCCCGGTTACCTGGAAGAAGAGAACTCCAACACCCAGAGCGACACCGAAACCTTCGTCGCCCTGCGCGCCGATATTCGTAACTGGCGTTGGGCCGGGGTGCCGTTCTACCTGCGCACCGGCAAGCGCATGCCGCAGAAGCTGTCGCAGATCGTCATCCATTTCAAGGAACCGTCCCACTACATCTTCGCCCCCGAACAGCGCCTGCAGATCAGCAACAAGCTGATCATCCGCCTGCAGCCGGACGAAGGTATTTCCCTGCGCGTGATGACCAAGGAGCAGGGCCTGGACAAGGGCATGCAACTGCGCAGCGGGCCACTGCAATTGAATTTTTCCGACACCTATCGCAGCGCGCGCATCCCCGATGCCTACGAGCGTTTGCTGCTGGAAGTGATGCGCGGCAATCAGAACCTGTTTGTTCGCAAAGATGAAATCGAAGCCGCGTGGAAGTGGTGTGACCAGTTGATCGCCGGGTGGAAAAAATCCGGTGATGCGCCCAAGCCGTATGCGGCGGGGTCCTGGGGGCCGATGAGCTCGATTGCACTGATCACGCGGGATGGGAGGTCTTGGTATGGCGATATCTGAATTGAAACTGCCTCGGGGCGTGACTGCCCACGAGTACCGCACGCCTGTGCTGCTGGCGGACGGCCTGGCCAACGACGTGGCCGAACAACTGCGCGCGGCCATCAGTGCCCGTGGCGAAGCGACCCTGGTGGTGTCCGGTGGCCGCAGCCCCGTGGCGTTTTTCCAGAACCTGGCCAAGCAAGGCCTGGACTGGTCCAAGGTCACCATCACCCTGGCCGATGAGCGCTGGGTGCCGGTGGAACACGCCGACAGCAATGCCGGCCTGTTGAAGCAGCACCTGTTGCAAGGCCCGGCGGCCAAGGCCAGGTTCCTCAGCCTGTACAGCGCCGCCGCCAACCTTGAAGACGCTGCCGAGCAGGCCGATCGCCTGCTGGCCGAGTTGCCGGCCATTGATGTGCTGGTGCTGGGCATGGGCGATGACGGCCACACCGCATCGCTGTTTCCCAACAGCCCGAACCTCGCCGCTGCACTGCAGGCCGACGCTACCCGCCGTTGCTGGCCGATGCTGGCGCCGACCGTGCCGCACCAGCGCCTGACCATGAGTCGCGCATTGCTGGCCACGGCCCACTACACCGCGCTGTCGATTTCCGGCAGTTCGAAATTGACCACCTTGAGCGCCGCGCTGGCCAGTGACGACGTTGCTGCCATGCCGATTCGCGCGTTTTTGCAACCTACTTTAGAGATTTACTGGTGCCCATGAGCCAAGGATCAGCCGCTATGAAAAGCCCTCAACCGACCGTGTCCATGGCGGATAAAGTTGCCCTGATCGACAGCCTCTGCGCCAAGGCGCGGATCCTGCCGGTGATCACCATTGCCCGCGAGCAGGACATCCTGCCGCTGGCCGATGCCCTGGCAGCCGGTGGTTTGACCGCATTGGAAGTGACCTTGCGTTCCGAGTTCGGCCTCAAGGCCATTCAGGTGCTGCGTGAGCAGCGGCCTGAACTGTGCACCGGCGCCGGCACCGTACTCGACCGCCACATGCTTGAAGCGGCGGAAGTCGCCGGTTCGCAATTTATCGTCACCCCCGGCATCACCCGTGACCTGCTGGAAGCCTCGGTGCACAGCCCGATCCCGCTGCTGCCAGGCATCAGCAACGCCTCCGGCATCATGGAAGGCTACGGCCTGGGCTACCGTCGCTTCAAACTGTTCCCGGCCGAAGTCAGCGGTGGCGTTGCCGCGATCAAGGCCTTGGGCGGCCCGTTCGGCGAAGTGAAATTCTGCCCGACCGGCGGCGTCGGCCCGGCCAATATCAAAAACTACATGGCGTTGAAAAACGTGATGTGCGTGGGCGGCAGCTGGATGCTTGACCCGGAGTGGGTCAAGAACGGCGACTGGGCCCGCATCCAGGAAGTCACCGCGCAGGCGCTGGCGCTGCTGGATTGATCTGATTCATCGAATCGTTGTTGCTGTGCTTAACGGCATTTTTGCGGTGCACTTGGTCGGTGTACCGCTTTTTTTTGGTTCATCACGGAATCCCGGGAAACACAGAAACAAGAACGCCGATTTGATTGATGATGTTCGTGCGAGCAAACACATCTAAAAA
>NZ_CVTH01000003.1:0-2647 GCF_900005955.1 Pseudomonas sp. 8 R 14
GGGCGCCAGCGCGGCCAGGCGCCGGTCAAACCGTTATCGATGCTGATCACCGAGGAGGTCTCGTCATGAGTGTGAAAAAAGCCGATGTGGTGATTGTCGGCGGGGGGCTGATGGGCTCGGCGACTGCGTTTTTTCTGCGCCGTCGCGGGCAGTCGGTGATCCTGCTGGAGCGCGACCAGATCGGCCAGTACGCCAGTGGTGTGAACTTTGGCAATGTGCGCCGGCAAGGGCGTTTCCTCGGCCAACTGGCCCTGGCCAACCGCTCGTGGGCGCTGTGGAAGCGCCTGCCGGAACTGATCGACGACGACCTGGAATTCATCCCCAGCGGGCATATGCGCGTGTGTTACCGCGAGGATGAAATTGCCGAGCTGGAGGCCTACGCCGCCGCACCGGAAGCGCAACAACTGGACCTGAAGATTTATCGTGGCGCCGAACTGCATCAACGCTTCGGCTTCCTCGGCCCGGACGTCAAGGGCGGCTCCTACGCGCCCCACGATGGCCATGCCAACCCGCGCCTGGCCGCGCCGGCGTTTGCCCGTGCCGCCCGGCGCCTGGGCGCGCAGATCGAAGAACGCACCGAAGTGGCCGAGGTGCAGAAGGTCGGCGCCGACTTCCAGGTCACCACCACCGACGGCCGCCAGTTCCACGCCGCGCAACTGTTGATCACCGCCGGCGCCTGGGGCCAGAAGCTCTCGGCGCAGTTCGGCGAACCGGTGCCGCTGGACACCCACGGCCCGCAAATGGCCGTGACCGAGCCGGTGCCTTATGCCTTGCCCACCGTGATCGGCGTGTACACCAAGGTGCCCGAAGAGGTGATCTACTTCCGCCAGATTCCCCGGGGCAATATCGTCATCGGCGGCGGCTACCGCAGCAAGCCGGACATGCTCAACCGCCGCGCCTATGTGGAACCGCGCAGCATCCTCAACCAGGTCAGCCAGATGCGCCGCCTGCTGCCGGGCGTCGGCAACCTGAACATCATCCGCGTGTGGAGCGGCATCGAAGGCTACCTGCCGGACTCGCTGCCGGTGATGGGCCCCAGCGGTACGGTTGACGGGCTGTTCTATGCCTTCGGGTTTTGCGGCCACGGTTTCCAGCTTGGCCCGGGCGTCGGCGATGTGATGGCCGAGCTGCTCGCCACTGGCAGCACCAGTACCCCGATCGAGCCATTCTCCATCACCCGGTTCGCCCTACCTGACGAGCAACGGAGCCAGGCCTCATGAAACCCCGCGTATTGGAGATTCTGAAACAGCTGATGGCCTTCGACACCGTGTCATCGGCGTCGAACATGGCCTTGATTGAATATGTGCGCGACCTGCTGCTGGGCAAGGGCATCGACTCGCTGATCGTCAAGGACCCCAGCGGCAAGAAAGCCAACCTGTTCGCCAGCACCGGGCCCAGGGAACAGCCCGGTGTGCTGCTGTCCGGGCACACCGACGTGGTGCCGGCGGCGGGGCAGGCCTGGACCTTTCCCGCCTTTGCCGCCACCGTGCAGGACGGGCGCATTTATGGGCGTGGCAGCTGCGACATGAAGGGCTTTATCGCCCTGGCCATCGACGCCATGCTGGATGCCGCCGACCACACGTTAAACCGCCCATTGCAACTGGCCCTGTCCCATGACGAAGAAATCGGCTGCGTCGGCGTGCGGCGCTTGCTCGACGTGCTGCACCTGGCGCCGGTACGGCCGTTTCTGTGTGTGATCGGCGAGCCGACCAACATGCAGTTTGTCCTCGGACACAAGGGCAAGGGGTCCTACCGCACGTACTGCCGAGGCCAGGAGGCGCATTCATCCCTGGCGCCGCGCTCGGTCAACGCCATCCACGTGGCTTGCGACTTTATCGCCGCCCTGCGTGACAGCCAGCAGCAGTTGCAACGCCATGGTGCCCAGGACAATGACTATGACGTGCCCTACAGCACCGTGCATGTGGGCCAGATTATCGGCGGCAAGGCGCTGAATATCGTGCCCAACCTGTGCACCCTGGACTTCGAAGTGCGCAACCTGCCGGCCGACGACCTGGACGCGTTCCTGGAGCAGATGCGCGAGCGCGCCGAGGTGATCGTGCGTGAGGCGCAGAAGCTGTCCAGCGTGGCGGCCATCGAGATCGAAACGATCAACGTCTATCCTGGCCTCGACACCCACCCCAGTGTCGAGGCGGTGCACTTTCTCAAGCAATTCGCCGCGCCGGGCACCGGCACCTCCAAGGTCTCGTTCGGCACCGAAGGCGGCCTGTTCAAGCAGCGCCTGGACGTACCGGTGGTGGTGTGCGGGCCGGGCTCCATCGAGCAGGCGCACAAGCCCGACGAGTTTATCGAGATCAGCCAGATGGACGCCGGCGAGCGCTTTTTGCAAGGCTTGCTCGGTTCGCTGACGGCCTAGCAGAGCCTGCCGTCCTGGGGTGAATTTCAGCACGGCACGCTGCTTTAACCGCGCTTTCGGCATCCTCGTTTGTGGCACCTCCCTAGACTGGAGCGTGTCTCGGATCAGGACTCGACCATGCTCAAGAATCGCTTGCAAGACCCCAGCCTGCTGGCTGAACTCGCCTACGTAGATGGCCAGTGGATCGCTGCCGACAGCGGCGCCACCCTGGACATCCGCGATCCCGCCACCGGCCACTTGATTGCCCAGGTGCCGGCCATGGACGCGGTGGAC
>NZ_CVTH01000010.1:0-6666 GCF_900005955.1 Pseudomonas sp. 8 R 14
ACCGGCACGCCGGCAGCGGCGGCGATCACTTCGGCCCCGGCCTGGGAGCAATAACGCCCCTGGCAACGACCCATGCCCACGCGGCTGAACGCCTTGGCGCGATTGACTTCGCAGGCGCCCTTCTCTTTCACCGTGCGCCGCAGCTCGCCAGCGCTGATCATCTCGCAGCGGCACACGATGGCGCTGTCCGGCAACGCCTTGGCCTGTTCGCTCGGCCACGGGAACGCCTGGGCCAGGCCCAGGCGGAATTGATCCATCACCGCCAGGGCCTGCTGTTGCTCATCCCGCAGGCCGGTGTCCACCGGTTGTTGCAGGTCTTCCAGCAGCGCCAGCGCCACCAGGCGCCCGGCATGCTCGGCGGCATCGGCGCCGCGAATTTTCGCACCGTCACCGGCCGCGTACACGCCCTTCACCGAGGTGCGCCCGGCGTCATCCGTGGCCAGCCACCATTGGCTTGATGCCTCATCGAACGCCATGCGACAGCCGGCCAGGTCACCCAGCTGGGTTTCCGGGCGCAGGTGGTAACCCAGCGCAACGGCATCGGCCTGCACCGTGACGGTCTGCCCGTTGCCAGTGGTAAAGCGCACACCGCTTACACCATTGGCCGCGTCGCCCATCACTTGCAGCGGCTTGACCCCCAGGTGCACCGCCACCTTGGCGCGGTACAGTTGCGCCAATAGCTTGATCCCGGTGAACAGCACGCCAGGCCGCGCCAGCAGTTTGGGCAAGGCTTTCAGACGCAGGCTCAGAGGCGAGGTGTCGAGCACCGCCGCCACCTCGGCGCCGGCCTTCACGTACTGGCTGGCGACCAGGTACAGCAACGGCCCGCTGCCCATGAACACCACGCGATGACCGATGGACACGGCCTGGTTTTTCAAGGCGATCTGCGCCCCGCCCAGGCTGTAGGTGCCCGCCAGTTGCCAGCCCTCGATGGGCATCAGGCGGTCGGTGGCGCCGGTGCAGAGGATCAGTGCATCGTAATCCACCGTGGTGTGGCGGCCCTGGCTCACGCAGCACAGTTGCCCCGGCGTGAGGTTCCACACCAGGGTGTCGGGGCGGTAGTCGATGGCGTCGCGCAGGCGGTCGAAACTCTGGTGCAGCGCCTGGGCCTTGGCGGCCTCGCTGCCGTACAGGGTCGCGTAGTCGCGGGTGAAGCCTTCTGGCTGACGCCGATAGATCTGGCCACCGTCGCGGCGGTTTTCATCGATCAGGATCGGTTTGATTCCGGCCGCCAGCAGGGTTTCGGCGCAGCGCGCCCCGGCCGGTCCGGCGCCCACAATAACTACCCGTGCAGTGGCCATGTCGCCTCCGGTTGTGTGGTAACGATGTCCAGCCCGTCACGGACTTCATTGGAACAGGCGCGCAGGCGTTCGCCGCTGCGGGTCCACACCCAGCAATCCTGGCACGCGCCCATCAAGCAGAAACCGGCGCGGCGGCCGCTGTCGAATTCCGACTGGCGCAGCGCGTTGCCCTGGGTCAGCAGCGCGACCATCAAGGTGTCGCCCTGCAGGGCTTGGACGGCGGCGCCATCCACGGTCAGGCTGACCGTCGGCCGGCCCTGTTCGGCCAGCCTCACAAAACGCCCGTTCATGCATAGGCTCCCACAGTGAGGGTGTTGACGCCCTGCTGGGTATCCAGCAAATGGGCGCTGTCGTGGTGGCAAAGGATTTCACCACCGTCGTCAAGGCGGCGGCGCGGCGGCGCGGTGCGGTTGCACAGGCCGTCGACGCGCACCGGGCAGCGATTGAGGAAGGTGCACAGTTCCGGCCCATTGGCCCGCTCGCCGAGCGCTGGCAGCGTGTCGCCTGCAGTACCGCAGGTTTCCAGCCAGCCCTGGCGCAACTCGGGCACCGAGTGAATCAACAGGTCGGTGTAGGGATGGAACGGCGGCTCGGCAAACGCCTGGCGACTGCCGGCCTGGACCTTGCGGCCGCTATACATCACCACAATGTCATCGCACAGCGCGCGCACGGTAGAAATGTCGTGGCTGATAAACAGGTACGACACCCCCAGTTGCTGGCGCAGGTCGCGCAGCAGTTCGAGGATCGCCGCCCCCACCACGGTGTCGAGGGCCGAGGTCACTTCATCGCAGAGGATCAGGTCGGGCTTGGCCGCCAGCGCGCGGGCCAGGTTGACCCGCTGCTTTTGCCCGCCGGACAGCTCATTCGGGCGCCGTTCGGCGAGGTCACGGGGCAGGCGGACCAGGTCGAGCAGTTCGCCGATGCGGGCTTGCAGCGCCGCGCCCTTGAGGCCGAAATACATTTTCAACGGCCGACCGATGATGGCCGCCACGCTGTGCATGGGGTTGAGCGCGGTGTCGGCGTTCTGGAACACCATCTGGATCCGGCGGAATTGTTCCGGGGTGCGCTCGGCGAGGCTGCCGCCCAAGGGTTGCCCGTCGAAGGCCAGGCCGCCGAGGGCCGGGGTCAGCAGCCCAGCCACCACCCGGGCCAGGGTGGACTTGCCCGAGCCCGACTCGCCGATCACGCCGATGGCCTGGCCACGGCGCACGGTGAGGTCGATGTCTTCCAATACCCGAATCGACGGCATGCCGTGCAGGTTCTTGTTGCCGTAGCCGGCGGTGAGGCCGGTGATGGTCAGCAGCGGTACCTCCCCGGCGACGCCGCAGGGCGGGCGAATAGTGGTGTCGGGCCGTGCGGCGGCCAGCAGGCTGCGGGTGTAGGCGTGGGTCGGGGCATTGAGCAGCGGCGCCGTGGCGCTCTGTTCGAGGATCTGCCCGCCGTTGAGCACCACGATCTGGTCGGCCATTTGCGCCACCACTGCGAGGTCGTGGGACACGTACACCGCCGTGGCACCGCGCTCGCGCACCACGCGTTTGAAGGCGCGTAGCACGTCGATCTGGGTGGTCACGTCCAGGGCGGTGGTCGGCTCGTCGAGCACCACCAGCAGCGGGTCGCTGATCAGCGCCATCGCCGCCATCACCCGTTGCAGCTGCCCGCCGGAGACCTGGTGCGGGTAGCGTTGGCCGATGCGTTCCGGGCCCGGCAGCGCCAGGTCGCGGAACAGGCCGATAGCCTTGGCGTGCAGCTCGGCGCGCGTGCCCAGGCCGTGGATCAGTGCGCCTTCGATGACCTGGTCGATGAGTCTTTTCGCCGGGTTGAATGCGGCGGCGGCGCTTTGCGCGATATAGGACACACGGTTGCCGCGCAGGCCCTGCAATTGGTGTTCGCCCAGGGCGAGCATGTCGTGCTCGCCGACCTGCACCACGCCGCCGGACAAGCGACACCCGCGCCGTGCATACCCCAGCAAGGCCAGGGCGATGGTGGTCTTGCCCGAGCCGGACTCGCCGATCAATGCCAGCACTTCACCTTGTTTCAGGGCAAAGCTCACGCCCTTGACGATTTCCACCTCGCCGCGCGCGCCACAGGCGACCACGCGCAGGTCTTCGACGCGAATCAATTCAGTCATTTCAATGGCCTCCCGTGCGTCGACTACGTCGCGACGACAGATAGTCGATCAGCAGATTCACGCCGATGGTCAGCGTGCCGATGGCCAGCGCCGGAAGGATGATGGCCAGCGCGCCCTGGTTGAGGCCGCCGATGTTTTCCCGCACCAGCGAGCCGAGGTCGGCGTCCGGCGGTTGCACGCCCAGGCCAAGAAAACTCATGCCGCTGAGCAACAGCACGATGTAGCCGAAACGCAGGCCCAGGTCGGTCAATACCGGGTTGAGCATGTTCGGCAGGATCTCCACGCACGCCACGTAAAGCCGGCGCTCGCCACGGGTACGCGCGACCTGCACGTACTCCAGGGCTTCAATGTTGACCGCCATGCTGCGGGCGACGCGGAAGGAGCCGGGGATATAACTGATCACGGCCGTACAGATCAGCAACGTCACCGATGAGCCAAAGGCCGAGACCATGATCAACGCAAGCATTTTGCTCGGGATCGAGATGAAGGCGTCCATGATGCGGCTGATGATTTCGTCCAGCCACTTGGGCGAGACCACCGACAACAGCGCACACCCGGTGCCGAAGGTGCTGGCCAGTAACGCTGCCACCAGCGCCAGCCCGACAGTAAAGCGCGCGCCCACCAGCACCCGGCTGAGCATGTCGCGGCCCAGGTAATCGGTGCCGAATGGATGCGCGAGGCTGAAGCCTTCGAAGATGTTATCGGACACCACCTCCCCCACCGGGTGAGGTGCCAGCCACGGGCCGAGCAGCGCCACCAGCAGCCAGGCGACGCACACCACGCCTCCCAACAGCCCCAGCCACGACGGGCCGCTGGACACCTTGGCGAGTGCCAGGGCGGAGGAAACAGGCTTGGATTTCGCAATGAGGTTGTTCATTGGTTTCTCAGCCTCGGATTGGACAGGATCGCGCACAGGTCGGCGAGCAGCACCAGGCCCAGGTAGGCCGCGCAGAACAACATGGTGCACGCCTGCACCAGCGCCATGTCGCGGTTGGTCACGGCATCGACCATCAAGCTGGCAATGCCGGGGTAGTTGAAAATGGTTTCGACAATCACCACCCCGCCCAACAGGTACGACAGGCTCAGGGCGATGGCGTTGGCAATCGGCCCGATCGCATTGGGCAAGGCATGGCGCAGCACGATGCGGATCGGGCTGACGCCTTTGAGGCGGGCCATTTCCACATAGGGGCTGTCGAGCTGGTCGATCACGGCGGCGCGGGTCATGCGCGCCATTTGCGCGACGATCACGCAGCACAGCGTCATCACCGGCAAGGCATAGGTGCGCAGAAATTGCAGCGGTGAGCTGATGTCGCTGGCATAGGAGAGGGCCGACAACCAACCGAGGTTGACCGCAAAAATCAGCACCGCCAGGGTCGCCACCAGGAATTCCGGCACCGCGACCATCGCCAGGGTGATGAAGCTCAGGCAACTGTCGATGCGCCCGCCCCGGCCCATCGCCGAGCCGATGCCGAGCACCAGTGCCACCGGCACCGAGACCAGCGCCGTGGCGCCCGCCAGCATCAGGGTGTTGGGCACCCGCCCCGCCATCAGCTCACCGACCGGCATGGCGTTGGAGACCGATACGCCCATGTCGCCAGTGAGCAGGCTCATCAACCAGTGCAGGTACCGCAACACACCGGGCTGGTCCAACCCCAGTTTCAGGCGCAGGGCCGCTACCTGTTCAGGGGTCGCGAACTGGCCCAGGGATTGTTGCGCCGCGTCCCCCGGCAGTACCGCCGTGATCGCGAACACGACCATGGACACGATCAACAAGGTCAAGGCCCCGGCGCCGAAGCGCCGGCCGATCAACCACAGTGTATTGCTATTCATCCCACCACCCTCCTCAAGCGTCCAACCACACCTGCTCGGCAAACATGTAGCCCATGAAACCGCCCAGTGGGTTGCTGTCGTAGCCTTTGATGCGCTGGTCGACGCCGTCGATATTGCTGATGAACACCGGCACGCCGATGCCGCAGTGGTCGTGCACCAGGACCTGCATGTCGCCATACATCTTGGCGCGCTTGGCGTCGTCGGTTTCGCCACGGGCCAGCATCAGCAACTGGTCGAATTGCTCGTTCTGCCAGCCGGACTCGTTCCACGGCGCCTTGGACTGGAAGAACTGCGAGAACATCACGTCGGCATTCGGCCGCGGGTTGATGTTGCCGAAGCTCAGCGGGTGCTTCATCCAGTGGTTGGACCAGTAGCCGTCGCTCGGCAGGCGGTTCACGTCGAGCTTGAGCCCGGCCTGTTTGGCCGACTGCTGCAACAGCACGGCGATGTCTACCGAGCCGGTGGCGGCAGGCGAGGCCATCACGGGCATGGTGATGCTTTCCATGCCGGCTTTCTTCAGCAGGAACCTGGCTTTTTCCGGATCGTAGACCGTCTGCGGCAAGTCGGTGTTGAAGTAGCGCGAACCCGGCGCAATCGGGTGGTCGTTGCCCACCACCGCAAAGCCACGGAATACGGCGGACTTGACCTGTTCACGGTCGAGCAGCAGCTTCATGGCCTGGGTGAATTCCGGGCTTTTGCCGGGCAGTTGGTCCTGGCGAATGATCAAGTCAGTGTAGTTGCCCGACGGCGCGTCGACGACGCGGTGCTTGGCGCTGGCCTTGATGCGCGTGGTGGAGCGCGGGTTGACCTCGTTGATCATGTGCACGTCGCCCGACAGCAGTGCATTGACCCGCGATGGCTCGTCGGCAATCGCGATGAACTCGATCTCGTCGAGGTACGGCAGGCCCGGTTTCCAGTAGTTCTTGTTGCGCACCGCAATCGAACGCACGCCGGGCTTGAACTCGCCCACGGTGAACGGTCCGGTGCCGATGCCTTTGCTGAAGTCGCTGGTGCCCTCGGGGACGATCAACAGGTGTGACACCGCGAGGATCGACGGCAACTCGGCGTTGGCCGCGCTGAGGCGGATCTGCACTTCGTTCGGCCCGCTGGCCTTGATCTCGGCGAACTGCTCCATCAGCGGCATGACCTTGGAACCGGTCAGCGGGTCTTTGTGGCGGTTCAGGGAGAACACCACGTCGGCGGCGGTCAGGGCCTTGCCGTTGTGGAAGGTCACGTCCTTGCGCAAGGTAATGGTCCAGACAGTGGCGTCGGTATTGTCGATGCGCTCGGCCAGTTCCAGTTGCGGCACCAGGTGCTTATCGAAGCGGGTCAGGCCGTTGTAGAACATGTAGTGACGCACATAGTCGGTGGACAGCGCGCCCTTGGCCGGGTCGAGGGTATCGGCGG
>NZ_CVTH01000036.1:0-46198 GCF_900005955.1 Pseudomonas sp. 8 R 14
CCGAACTCAGCAGTGAAACGATGCATCGCCGATGGTAGTGTGGGGTTTCCCCATGTGAGAGTAGGTCATCGTCAAGATTAAATTCCGAAACCCCTGTTTGCTAACGCAGACAGGGGTTTCGTTTATGTAGAAGTCCATGAATTTCATCGGCACGTTGCTAAAGCAACGCTCCGGTACACAGAATTTCTTGACGACCATAGAGCATTGGAACCACCTGATCCCATCCCGAACTCAGCAGTGAAACGATGCATCGCCGATGGTAGTGTGGGGTTTCCCCATGTGAGAGTAGGTCATCGTCAAGATTAAATTCCAGAACCCCTGTCTGCTCATGCAGACAGGGGTTTTGTCGTTTAGAAGGTTTATGAACTCTGTAAGCGAGCAGCAACTACGCCTACCCAACTCCAAAATCATGTTCATGGCACTGACCTGCTTTAAGAGCACGACGCAGGTAGTAGGGAAGAATTTTTACTTCTAAATCTTGTACGACAACCTTTGGTCGGTTTCCTACGTAAAAGGGCGATTCATCCCACAATCCCCTAAGCTTTCCTTCAGCTTGGCCGAAAGCCTGATGAGCCATGCGTGCACCGAAATAGAGCGGCCCGAGACGCCGCCTATACCGTTACATGGAATGTTCCTCTCGGCACGCTCACCCCCATTTGGCAAAAAGAAGTCGATGAAATGAATCTCAAATTCAGTCATAAAATTCTGTTGGCCGCGTCAGGCGTTGTGGTTCTGGCCTTCGCGTTATTCACGCTTTACAACGATTACCTGCAGCGCAGCACCATCAAACAGAATCTGGAGTCGTCTATCCAGCAGTCCGGTGAGCTCACCGCGAGTAGTGTGCAGAACTGGCTTAGCGGTCGAATACTGGTGCTCGAAAGTCTGACGCAAAACGTTGCCCATCAGGGTAGTGCTGCTGATCTTCCAGGGTTGGTCGATCAACCGGCGTTCACCTCGAACTTCCAGTTCACCTACGTTGGCCAAACCAACGGTATGTTCACCCAGCGCCCGGACGCAAAAATGCCTGACGGCTACGACCCTCGTCAGCGTCCCTGGTACAAGCAAGCCGTGGCTGCGGATACACCCATGCTCACGCCGCCCTATATGGCCGCCGTGGGTGGGCAGATCGTAACTATCGCTATGCCGGTGAAAAAGAACGGCGAGTTGCTCGGCGTGGTCGGCGGAGACCTGAGCCTGCAAACCCTGGTGAAAATCATCAATTCGGTGGACTTCGGCGGCATCGGCCATGCGTTTCTGGTCAGCGGCGACGGCCAAGTCATCGTAAGTCCTGACGAAGACCAGGTGATGAAAAACCTCAAGGACATCTACCCAGGCACTAACGTCCGTATTGAGAAAGTTAATCAGGACGTAGTTCTCAAGGGCCAGGATCGCATCCTGTCGTTCACACCTATCAGCGGCTTGCCCGGTGCAGATTGGTATATCGGCCTGTCGATTGATAAAGACAAAGCCTACGCACCGCTGGGCAAATTCCGTACGTCTGCATTGATCGCCATGCTGATCGCCGTAGTCGCGATTGCCGTGCTCTTGAGCCTGCTAATTCAAGTGTTACTGCGGCCCCTGACCACCATGGGTATTGCCATGCAGGACATTGCCCAAGGTGAGGGCGACCTGACCCGCCGCTTGACGGTCACCAGTAAAGACGAGTTCGGTGAAGTGGGCAGTGCGTTCAACCGGTTCGTGGAGCGTATCCACGCCTCGATTTCCGAAGTGTCTTCTGCAACACGTCAGGTGCATGACCTGTCTCAGCGTGTGATGGCGTCATCCAACGCCTCGATCATCGGTTCTGATGAGCAAAGCGCACGCACCAACAGCGTGGCCGCCGCAATCAACGAACTGGGGGCTGCCACCCAGGAAATCGCGCGTAACGCCGCCGATGCTTCACAGCACGCCAGCGGTGCCAGCGAGCAGGCTGATGATGGGCGTAAAGTGGTCGAGCAAACCATCCTGGCAATGTCGGAGCTGTCGCAGAAAATCAGCCTGTCCTGCACTCAGATCGAAACCCTGAACGCCAGCACCGACAATATCGGCCACATCCTTGATGTGATCAAAGGCATCTCCCAGCAAACCAACTTGCTGGCACTGAACGCTGCGATTGAAGCAGCACGTGCCGGGGAAGCCGGACGCGGGTTTGCCGTGGTCGCCGACGAGGTGCGTAACCTGGCTCACCGTACCCAGGAGTCGGCTGAGGAGATTCATAAAATGATCACTTCGCTGCAAGTGGGGTCGCGTGAAGCAGTGACCACCATGAATGCCAGCCAGACCTCCAGTGAGGAAAGTGTTCAGGTGGCCAACCAGGCCGGTGAGCGCCTGGTCAGCGTAACGCAGCGAATTGTCGAGATCGACGGCATGAACCAGTCCGTCGCTGCGGCCACCGAGGAACAAACTGCCGTGGTGGAAACCCTCAACGTCGATATCAACCAGATCAACCTGCTGAACCAGCAGGGCGTGACCAACCTCAACGAAACCCTGAAAGACTGCGATGCGTTGTCGCAACAGGCCAATCGGTTGAAGCAGCTGGTCGATAGCTTCAAGATCTGAGCCGCTGAGTGTACGAGTAGGAGCGAGCCGGTTCGCTCCTACTGCTTACCCAGCAAGCGGCGAACATTGTCCAGCGCGCTGTCTGCGAAGCCTTGCACAAACTGCTCAAATCCTTCCTGTGCCGTCTCCAGGGGGTCGGCAATGATAGTCCAGGTTACCTTGGAGCAGTGTGCTCCAAGCGCTTCCACTTTGATTGCTGCCCACAACCTGGCCACGCCCAGGGTGTTGTAGATCGTGGTCCAGGTCATGTGCATCGCTTGCTCATCCCGGCTATTGAGTTGTTCTACGACGCGGTTGCCATCGCGGAAAAATTTCGTGCGTAAAGCGCCCACTCCGGTGCCGGTCATTTCGATATGCGTCAAGGAAGGGATGAACGCATCGAAGCCTGCAAACTGCCCCACTATGTTCCATAGACGGTTGGCATGGCAGTCGATCACCACAGAGGACACTATCGGCTGGCCGCTAGGGTTATGAATTAACGTATCGGGTTGCAGCGGTTTCATGAAGTTGTCCTGAAGCGGTTCAAAGAAAGCCGATGGCCTTGAGGTAGTTGCAGCCTTTACTCAGCAGTGCCGGGTCTTTTTCGGGGTATTGCTCACCCATCTGCTGAACGCCGCGTTGCGCGTTGTCATGGAGGATCATCGAGGTGTCACCGATGTCTTCATCCAGTCGATCAAGGTAAAACCCGAGTACACCAAACATCGCATTGTCCTGGCTTACCGTTCGCAGCGCCTGCTGCCAATGCGCAGTACTGACCCGCTCGAACCGGTGGCCCACCCGGTTGAATGCATCCAGGTAGTGCTCCCAGCTCAGTGGTTGCGGGTTATGCAGGTTGAATACGCTTCTATCGGCTTGAAAGCGATTGCAGTGGAACGCAATGAAGCGAGCCAGAAAGTCCACGGGCATCAGGTCGAAATTCAGGTCCAACCTCGGCAGCAAGCCCAACTGCAGCGACCCCTTGAGCATCAACATCAGGCGATTCTTTTGTGGCTGGCAGATACCGTTATGGCTGTTGAAGCTGATATTTCCAGGGCGATGGATGTTCACCCAGGCTCCTTGCTCCACTGCACGTCCCAGGACCCGCTCGGCGACCCACTTGGACAGGTTGTAGCCATTTCGGATGTACAGCGGCAGGGTGGCTGCCGCCGGAGCTTCGAGCACATGCCCCGTCGTGCCGATGCTGCTGGCGGCCGACAACGTCGATACAAAGTTGAAGATTTTCTTGCAGCGGGTTTCGCACAGGCGCAGGCATTCGAATATGGGGTCGACGTTGTCCCTGGCCAGTGAGGCGTAGTCCAGCACGTGGTTGACCCGTGCTGCGTTGTGCACCAGCGCGCCAAAGTCTGCGGCGAGTGCGTCATACGCGTCACAGGCCAAACCCAATCGCGGCAGGCTGACATCGGCGGCGAATACTCGTACGCGGCTCAAGTCCAGATGTTCCAGTTGGTAGTCACGCAACGCCTGGGTAAAACGAGCCATCGCAGGACTCCCCGGCAAGTCACGCACCAGGCACGCCACCTCGGTGGCACCGGCGTTCAACAACGCCTCGACAATATGGACGCCGACGAAACTGTTGGCCCCCGTCACGATCACCTTGTGCGGATTGCCTGCGCGGTCCCCTTGCAACGGATTGATTTCCCACTCCCGTTGAGCGTCCATGGCCGCTTGGGCAGAGGATGCGTCTGGCAGTTCACCATCCTCCATCAGCGTTGCGAGCGTACGAATAGTCGGTACTTCAATGAAATGGCTCAACGCGAAACTACGGCCAAATTGCTCGCGAACGCGCAACAACAGCGTCGACAGCAAAATCGAATGGCCGCCCAGTGCAAAGAAGCTTTCATCGATGGGCAACTGGCGGGTGGGCAAGCCCAGCAGCTCACCCCAAAGGTCGCTCAATCGCGCTTGAAGCGGCGTATGCGCGGCGCCGGGAGTGGCCTGCAAAATGGGGAGGAAGGGGCGCGACAGCAGCCCCTTGCGGTCGACTTTGCCGTTGTCGCTGTGCGGCATGGCTGGCAGTTCCACCCAGAAACCAGGTTGCATGTAGTCCGGTAGCCACTGGCGCGCATGCTGCTGCAAGGCCACCAGCGAAGCGTTGAGTTCGGGCTGGGCGACAAAGGCGCAGATCCTGCTTTCATGGTCGATCACCACGGCCAGCTCGCGATACAGCCTGTTGCTGCGCAGGCATTGTTCAATCTCCTGGGGGTCGACCCGAAAGCCGCGGATCTTTACCTGATCGTCGCGACGCCCACCCAGCACAATCCCTGCGGCGGTCCACTGCGCAAAGTCGCCGCTGCGGTAGGCCCGCAGCCTTTGGCCGCCCGGCACCAGCAGTTCGACGAACGGGCTGTCAGCCTGCCGCGGCGCATTCACATACCCCAGGCTCACTCCGGGCCCGACGATGTACAACTCGCCCATCACCTGTTCATCCACTGGTTGCAGATCGTCATCGAGGATCAGCACCTGGCTATTGGCGATGGGGTAGCCGACATTACGATTATTGTCATCGGGGGCGAACGTCCGGTGCGTAATCAGTACCGTGGTTTCGGTGGGACCATAGAGGTTGTGCAACTGACACCGTCCTGCCAGCCGCTCGATTACATGGGGTTCGCAGGCATCGCCACCGGTGAGCAGATGCGTTAGGCCGAGGGGGGGATCCGGCGGCAGGATGTTGAGCAGCGCAGGCGGCAGGAAGGCATGAGTGACGCGTTGTCGGCGGAGCAATTCCACCAGTTGCCCAGGGTCGCGTCGCTGCTCCTCACTGGGTACGATCAACTCGGCGCCGGCAATCAGGGCGGGGAAGATTTCGATCAATGACGAGTCGAAACCCAAGGGCGAAAACTGCAGGACGCGGCTCCGTTCATCCAGTTTCATGCAGGACCCGAACCAAGCGGTGAAATGCGCCAGGTTACCTTGGCTGAGCAGCACACCCTTGGGCTGGCCCGTACTGCCCGATGTATAGAGCACCATGCACGGCATATCCGAGCAGGGGCGATCGTGCATCAGCGAGGATGAGGAGTTGGCGTTGTGCGCCTCGACTGTGCTGACATCCAGTGAAATGAAACACTCCCGTAATGGATGTTGGCCGGCATCCAGCAATACGTGGGCCCCAGCGTTTTCGAGCATGGCCCGATGGCGTTGTGTGGGTTGATCAGGTCCCAGTGGCAGGTACACCGCGCCACTGCCCAGTACGGCAAGAATGCTGGCATACAATTCCACGGATTTTTCCAGGCATACACCGATCACCGGTGGCGCCTCAAGCGCCTCCAGCAGCGGGCGCAATCGCAGCTGAATCGCCATGGCCTGTAGGTGCAGTTGGCGGTAGGTCACGGTGTGCCCCGCAATGTTCAGCGCCGGCCGGACGGCGAACAGGACAAGGCTGGCCTGCACCCGTTCGATCACCGGTACCTGGGCTTCCTGGATCAGGGCAGGGTTTGCCGTACGATTGAATCGATGCATAAATGCCAACGGCTCAAGCCCGTGCAGGCCGTGCTCGGGCCAGTCAGTGGCAATCGCGCGTGTAGAGAGAGACTCGGGGTCACGTGAGAAGCCACTGACTAGCAGTGCGACCCAATCCACCAGCGCGGTTGTTGCCTGCCGACGCAGTCGCTGGCCGTTGCCACTGGGCTCCTCGGCGATGTCCAGCACGGCGAACAAGCGTCGGCCATGGTCATAGGCGCGCACTTGCAGCGCAGACAACCCACCGTCGCTCAACGGGCCAATCCCCAGGCGCAGACTTATACAGGTGGTTTCGCCCACGTCATCCGGCAACGGCAGGCTGCCGTCTTCAATCCACAGGTCGGTGGCCTCATCCCCTGAAACATGGCCGTACTGTTCCAGCATTGGCCTGATTTCGCCCAGTGCCTTGCTTGTGCCGCACCAGCCGATGGTCAGGCACCTCATGGCGACACCGACAGGTAGTCGCTCAACACCTGCCCCACACTCGGCGTTTGCAGCAAGCCGCTGTTTTGCAGGAAGCCCATGATATTGCCCATCAACGGGTGCTGGCGGGTGATGGGGAACGCCAGCGCTGATATTTCATCGCGCAGCACACCGCGCAGGCGCTCGCTGATGTCCAGGTGTTCGATCAGGCGCAGGTCGAAGTTTTTCTGCAGGTCGTTGGTCAGGTAATGCGTCAGGAATGTCGGCAGTACGTGAGCGATGCTGTCACGGTCATCCGGGCTCGCGGCTTGCCAGTAGATGCGCACCAGCCGCGTCCAAAACTGCGCGTGGCGACCTTCGTCAAACAGGTGGTCGTCCATCAAGCCTCGTATGGAGGCCTTGACACTGCGGTCCTTGGAAAACGCTGCGACATCGTGGGTCACGGTGTTTTCGGCGATGGCTACGCCAATCAGCTCCACAGCGTCGCTCAGGTGTTCCGGAGCCTGCGCCTGCGCCGCCGGCAGCGCGCGACTCAGTTCGATATGCCCGGGCAGGTCAATCGGTTGTATGCCCGTCATTGTGACAGTCTGTTGCATGAAATCCAGGGCCACCAAGGCGTGGTAGTCCTCGTCCACCACAACCGTCATCGCATCAACGCGACAGGCAAGCGGGAAGGGCAGCGAGAAGCGATTCTTGGCAATGCTGCGCGCGGTCTTGTCGACGATTTCGGTTTCGAAAATCACCACATCGTGGATGAACTTATAGAAGCTTTGCACCAGCACGAAGTCGCGCCATTGCGAGCAATGTTCCATGAAGGTCGCGTTGAGTACCAAGGGCTGACGGCACAGTGGGTAGATCAGCTTGTCGTCGTCTTCCAACAGGCGACGAGGGCGGGTTCGGATGGTGGCGCGGCGTTCCCAGTCGTCGGCGATGGTGGTGTATCCGGCGGTATTCATGGGTGTACCTCGTGCAGCGCGGCGCGCACCTCGTCCCAGAACGTGATACGGCTTTCTACGGCGGCAAGGGCTGCGTCATGGGCCTGTTGCGGATAAGCCGGGTCTGCACCCACCAGGCGTTCGAGCAGTTCTTCAGCTGCTGGCCCGTGATGCTCAGTGTCCAACTCGATGTGGCGCCTGAAGTAGCCACACAAGGCTGGTGCCTGGCGATGGATGAGCGTATCGGGCTGCAGGAGGTGTTCGAACATACTTGGGATGACACGCTCACGCCCATGAAGGAATGCAGCTGCTACGCAATGGGTAGGGGCTTGCAGCGCAATGTGCAGCGTGGCGCTGACGAAGCGCGCGGCCCCAGCAGGAACATCGGCCATGCGCAGGGCCGTGCTTGCTTCCACGCCCTGGTGCTGCAGTGCAATGAAACGGTGTATCGCCGAGGTGCTGGCGCCGACTTCGACCATGGCTTCCAGGTACCACTCGAAGTGGCTGCAATGGCCTTGCCTGGGGTGTGAGTCTGATTCTTCGCCCAGCACAATCTCATTGATCAAGCGTGCTGCTTGCGGGTCGGCCGGTGGCAGCCAGGGTAGGCGAGTGCAGGTCAGGTCCTGCTGCAGGCGTTTGGTGAGCGTCATGAAGTCCCAGACAGCGAATACATGGTTTTCCATGAATAGTCGTAACTTTTCCAGCGAAGTTATTTCCAGAAATAACGGATGGCTGCACAACAGCCGTTTTCTTTGTTCCAGTAAAGGTGGGTACATAGTTGATGCCTATAAATTATTGCGTCGCCGCTAAAACAACGTTGGGCTTTTGTATGCCGCAAAAAGATAAGAAAGATGTAAACCAGGCTTTGCGCGCACGCGCGCTCACGCAAGTGGGGCTGCACGGTCGAATTAAGTGGCTGGTTTAGTGATGAAAGATAATAAGCGGGTTAAACAAGTTGGCGAGTATATGAATGCATTAGATGTTTTTCTAAATAATATAAGCTGTCGGTAACTTACTTTATAAGAGTGGGACGTTTCTTCTGCGCGGGGCGCTACTTGGCCAGGTAGGGCACCCCGCAGTGCTCGACGGGCAAGCCGAGCGACCTGACGCCTTGTTAGAGCGTCTTCTTTGCGGCGGCGTCCAGGTCATTGAGATAGGTTGTGATCACTTCCATCCCGCGCATCAAGTGATTACGCAGCGTCAGGATGCTTTCCTCGACCTTCTTTTGTGCCACCAGGTTCAGCAGTTCACGGTGGTCTTCCTGGGAAGTCTCGCCCAGCCCCATCGCCTCGAGGTTGAAACGCAGGAAGCGCTCCTCCTCATTCAGTCCGTGCTCCACCAGCTTGAGCAGCCGCTGGTTGGGGGCCTTGCCATACAGGGTCATGTGGAACAGGCGATTGAGACGGCCAATCTCGGTGTAGTCTTTTTCCTGTTCCAGGGCAAAGATGAGCGTGTCTGCCTCGGCGATATCGGCTTCGGTCAGCAAGGGAATCGACAAACGCAGGGCTTCAGACTCCAGCAACATTCGCAGCTCATAGGTCTCAGCCGAATTGTCTTCGATCAACGGTGCAACCACGGCGCCCTTGTGGGTGACTACATGCAGCAGTGACTGGGCCTCCAACTGACGCAAGGCTTCACGCACCGGCATGCGGCTGACCCCGAACAGGCTGGCCAGCTCCTGCTGGCGCATGGCGGTACCGCAGGGCAAGCGGCCATCAAGGATGGCATTGCGCAAGGTTTCTTCAATCACGGAGCGAGCAAGATGGGCGGGAATAGGGCCGGTGATCTTGATGCTGTTCAACGGGTTCGGCTTCTGCGTCACGGTTACGCTATCCTCCTTATTAAAATAGGGGTGCTAATTGGATCCAATGCACACTAGAGGCTGCCCATAGGGCTTGTCAAACGGGCACGGTTTCGGCTTGTAAGCGTTTCAACGCGCGGCTCCGGCGGCCCACGCGCGGGTTTTGCCGAGTCTGACACGCCACTGACGTGTTGCGACATTACCGCATATAGATATTCTTTAACGGTATTTAAATTGCCGTTCTTATATCTATAAAGTCACTCTCCTGTCTGACCGGGAGTGAACTCATGTCCGCCACCTCTACTGTTCCAACAGCGATCCTTGCCGCCCAAACGTTCGAGATTCGACCACTGCCCGGCAGCGTCGGTGCCGAGATTGTCGGCCTGGATTTGTCCCGGCCAGTCAACGACCAGGATTTCGCCCGCATTCATCGCGCGCACCTGGATCACCACGTCGTGGTGTTCCGCGACCAACGCATCACCCCCGAACAACAGATCGCTTTCAGCCGCCGCTTTGGCGTCCTGCAGATCCACGTGCTCAAGCAGTTCCTGCTGGCCAACCACCCGGAAATCCTGATCGTCTCCAACATCATCGAAAACGGCCAATCCATAGGCCTGGGTGACGCAGGCAAATTCTGGCACTCGGACCTGTCCTATAAAGAGCTGCCGAGCCTGGGCTCGATGCTTCACGCCCAGGAGCTGCCGTCGGAAGGCGGAGATACCCTGTTTGCCGACATGCACAAAGCCTGGGACCAACTGCCCGAGCACCTGCGCAAAGCTGTTGAAGGCCGCAGTGCCGCGCACTCTTATACCGCGCGCTACAGCGAAACCAAATTCGAAGGCAACTGGCGTCCGACGTTGACGCCCGAGCAGCTTGCCCAAGTCGCGGAAGTGGTTCACCCCATCGTGCGCACCCACCCGGAAAACGGCCGCAAGGCGCTGTTCGTCAGTGAAGGCTTCACCACCCGCATCGTCGGCCTGCCGGAAGACGAAAGCCGCGACCTGCTGGCCCAGCTCTACGCCCACAGTGTGCTGCCGCACAACATCTACCGCCACCAATGGCAGCCCCACGACTTGGTGTTCTGGGACAACCGCTCGCTGATCCACCTGGCCGCCGGTTGCCCGAGCCATCTGCGCCGCAAACTGTTTCGCACCACCATCCAGGGCGACGCGCCTTTCTGATTCGGAGCATGACCATGTCCAGGAAAACCCCATTTGCACGGCTGGCCGCGACCGTCGGCCTCGGTGTCAGCCTGTTGGCCGGCAGCCTGGTGGCGCCGACGGCTGCGCAGGCCGAAGGCGAGATCCGCATCGCCGAACAGTTCGGTATCGTCTACCTGCTGCTTAACGTAGTGCGCGACCAGAACCTGATCGAAAAATACGGCAAGCAGGAAGGTCTCGACATCAAGGTCGACTGGACCCAGCTGTCCGGCGGCGCAGCGGTCAACGACGCACTGCTCTCCGGCTCGATCGATATCGCCGGTGCCGGCGTCGGCCCGCTGCTGACCATCTGGGACCGCACCCATGGCAAGCAGAACGTCAAGGCCGTGGCCTCCCTGGGCAACTTCCCCTACTACCTGGTAAGTAACAATCCCAAGGTCAAGACCATTGCCGACTTCACCGACAAGGACCGTATCGCCGTGCCGGCGGTGGGCGTGTCGGTGCAGTCGCGCTTCCTGCAATACGCCGCCGCCAAGCAATGGGGCGACAAGGAATTCAATCGCCTCGACAAGTACACCGTCGCCGTCCCGCACCCGGATGCCACCGCTGCCCTGATCGCCGGCGGCACCGAACTGACCGGGCACTTCTCCAACCCGCCGTTCCAGGACCAGGCCCTGGCCAACCCTAACGTGCATGTGGTGCTGAACACCTACGACCTGCTGGGGCCGAACTCGCCAACGGTGCTGTTCGCCACCGAGAAATTCCGTAACGACAACCCGAAGACCTACAAGGCATTTGTCGAGGCGCTGACCGAAGCCGCGCAATTCGCCCAGAACGATAAAGGCGCTGCGGCCGACACTTACATTCGCGTCACCAAGGCCAAGATCGACCGCGCCGAGTTGCTGAAAATCATCGACAACCCGCAGTTCGAATTCAGCGTCACGCCAAAAAACACCTACCCGCTGGCGGAATTCCTCTACCGCGTCGGCGCCATCAAAAACAAGCCTGAATCGTGGAAGGACTACTTCTTCCAGGACGCCAAGCCCCTGCAAGGAAGTTGAGATGAACGCGCCCTTGCAAGGCCACACGGCCAGCAACCTGCACACCGCCGCACCATTGCTGGCGGTGGATAACGTCAGCCTGGAATACCGCACCCCCGAGCGCGTGGTGCGCGCCACTCACCAAGTCAGCTTCGAGATCGACCCGGCGGATCGCTACGTGTTGCTCGGCCCATCGGGTTGCGGCAAATCCACACTGCTCAAGTCCATTGCCGGGTTTATCAAGCCCTGCGAAGGCGAGATCCGCCTGCTGGGGCAAAAGGTCGAACAACCAGGCCCGGACCGCATTGTGGTGTTCCAGGAATTCGACCAACTGCCGCCATGGAAAACCGTCAAACAGAACGTGATGTTTCCGCTGCTGGCGTCGAAAACTTTGCCGCGTCGCGAAGCCGAAGAACGGGCGCTGCACTACCTCGACAAAGTCGGCCTCTGCGCCTTTGCCGACGCTTACCCGCACACCCTTTCCGGCGGTATGAAAGCCCGCGTGGCCATCGCCCGCGCCCTGGCCATGCAGCCGAAGATCCTGCTGATGGACGAACCCTTCGCCGCCCTCGACGCCCTGACCCGACGCAAGATGCAGGAAGAATTGCTGCTGCTCTGGGAAGAAGTGCGCTTCACCCTGCTGTTCGTCACCCACTCCATCGAAGAAGCGCTGGTGGTGGGCAATCGCATCCTGCTGCTGTCGCCGCATCCGGGGCGCGTGCGCGCGGAAATCCACAGCCATCAATACGACTTGCACAGCCTCGGTGGCGTGGAGTTCCAGGCGTCGGCGCGGCGGATTCATCGCCTGTTGTTCGATGAAGCGCCCGAGGCCGAACGTGAGTTGGGTTTCGCCGACATCCGCATCGCTTACTAAGGGGACAACCCAATGCGCCAGGAATACGAAATCAACCTTGAGCCGCTGCTCAGTGTCCCCATTGAACGCGAACTGCCCCTGCGCCAACGCCTGTGGCAGCAAGGCTGGCTGCGCAAGGGCCTGATCCTGATCGTGCTCGCGATCCTTTGGGAAGCCGTCGCGCGCTACCAGAACAACGACCTGCTGCTGCCGAGTTTCCTGCAGACCTTTCACGCGCTCTATGACGGCCTGCTCAGTGGCGAACTGCTGGGCAAGGTGAGCATCTCGCTGGTGGTGCTGATCAAGGGCTACCTGATCGGTATCGTGCTGGCGTTTGCCCTGACCACCCTAGCGGTGTCCACGCAACTGGGCCGTGACCTGCTGAGCACCCTGACCTCGATGTTCAACCCACTGCCGGCCATTGCGTTATTGCCGCTGGCGCTGCTGTGGTTCGGCCTGGGCCAGAACAGCCTGATTTTCGTGCTGGTGCATTCGGTGTTGTGGGCGCTGGCGCTCAACACCTATTCCGGGTTTCTCGGTGTGTCCGAAACCCTGCGCATGGCTGGTCGCAACTACGGCCTCAAGGGCATGCGTTTCGTGTTGTTCATCCTGATCCCGGCCGCACTGCCGTCTATCCTCGCCGGGCTGAAAATCGGCTGGGCCTTCGCCTGGCGCACACTGATCGCCGCCGAGCTGGTATTCGGTGCGACCAGCGGCAAGGGCGGTCTGGGCTGGTACATCTTCCAGAACCGCAACGAGCTGTACACCGACAAGGTATTCGCCGGCCTGGCGGTGGTGATCCTGATCGGCCTGCTGGTGGAAAACCTGGTGTTTGATACCTTCGAGCGGCTCACCGTGAAGCGTTGGGGCATGCAGCGCTGATACACCCAGCCTGCTACGATTGCGGCCAGCTCACTCCCGACTGATCACGAGTGCTTGGCATGCAACTACCCGACATGAACCTGTTGGTCGCCCTCGACGCCTTGCTCGACGAGGGCAGCGTGGTGGGCGCCGCGCGGCGGATGAACCTCAGCCCGGCGGCCATGAGCCGTACCCTCACACGTATTCGCGAAGCGGTAGGCGACCCGATTCTGGTGCGCGCCGGTCGCGGCCTGGTGCCGACGCCCAAGGCCTTGCAGTTGCAAGGCCAGGTGCGCAACGTGGTGGAGCAGGCGGCGTTGCTGTTTCGCTCGGCGGATCAGGTTGATTTAAGCACCTTGCGCCGTCGCTTCAGTGTGCGCGCCAATGACTTTTTCATCGGCGTGTATGGCGGTCGGCTGTTTGACACCATGGAGCGCATGGCGCCGCTGTGCGAGCTGTGTTTCGTACCCGAAGGCGACACCGATGATGAAGCCCTGCGCGAAGGGCGGCTGGACCTGCGCGTGAGCAACACCATGCCGGTCACCCCGGAAGTGAAGGTGCAGAACCTGTTTTCCACCACCTTCGTGGGCCTCGCGCGGGAGGACCATCCGTTGTTTGACGACGAGATCACCGCCGCGCGCTTCGCCAGCTATTCCCATATCAGTATCTCGCGACGTGGCATCGCCCGTGGGCCGATCGACACCGCGTTGAATGCCCAGGGCCTGGAGCGGCGGGTTGCGATGATTGCGCCGGGCTTTCACGGTGCGATGTTCATGTTGCCTGATTCCGACCTGATTCTGCCGGTGCCCAAGGAAGCCCTGTTGAGCGCCAACCGCTTGAAGCTGCCACTGCGCGCGTTTGCGTTGCCGATCTCGCTGCCGACGTTGGTATTGGCCCAATCCTGGCACCCGCGCTTCGACAAAGACCCGGCTCATAAGTGGCTGCGCGAGACGATGCGTGAGAGCTGCCACGCCACCTGGCTGGAAGCTCAACCCACCTAAACATCAAGCGTACACAGGGCAAATGTGGGAGGGGGCTACACCCCGATTGCGTTGGATCAGATAGAAAATCTGTGTCTGGCACACAGCAATCGGGGGTAAACCCCCTCCCACATGTAGATTTGTGTCGGTTTCAGGATTGTGTGTGGTGCAGTTATAAGCTGCCAATAAGTAACTTTTTGTCATGCATGTGCCTGATTAAACTGCTCGGGTATTTCTAATCCCGAGCTGCCTGTTCATGACTTCCCTCGCTGCCCCCACCCTTGCGGCCGCAGCCAGACCCACCGCCATCACCCCGCCTGTATTTGGCCCGCGCATCATCATCGGCCTGGTCGGCGTGTTGCTCGCGGTGCTGGTGTCCGGCCTCAACGAGATGGTCACCAAGGTGGCCCTCGCGGATATTCGCGGCGCGCTGTACATCGGCTTTGACGAAGGCACCTGGCTGGTGGCCGCGTACACGGCCACCTCCGTGTCGGCCATGGCCTTTGCGCCCTGGTGTTCGGTGACGTTTTCCCTGCGGCGCTTCACCCTGTGCGCTATTGGCTTGTTCACCGCACTGGGGATCCTGTGCCCGTTTGCGCCGAACTACCAAAGCCTGCTGCTGCTGCGTACCGTCCAAGGCCTGGCCGGCGGTGCCTTACCGCCGATGCTGATGACCGTGGCGCTGCGCTTCCTGCCGGCCAACGTCAAGCTGTATGGTCTGGCTGGCTACGCACTTACCGCCACCTTCGGGCCGAGCCTTGGCACGCCATTGGCGGCGCTGTGGACTGAATATGTCGGCTGGCAGTGGGCGTTCTGGCAGATCGTCGGGCCGTGTCTGTTGGCCATGGCCGCCGTGGCCTACGGCTTGCCGCAAGACCCGCTGCGCCTGGAGCGCTTCAAGCAATTCAATTGGCGCGGCCTGTTGCTCGGCTTTCCGGCGATCTGCATGCTGGTGATCGGCATTCTGCAGGGCAATCGCCTGGACTGGTTCGAGTCGGGCCTGATCACCTTCCTGCTGTGCGGCGGCAGCGTGCTGCTGGTGCTGTTCATGTTCAATGAATGGTCGCACCCGATGCCGTTCTTCAAGTTGCAGATGCTCGGCCTGCGCAACCTGGCGTTTGCCCTGATCGTGCTGGCAGGCGTGCTGATGGTGCTGACCTCGGTGATCATCATCCCCTCGAGTTTCCTCGCCCAGGTCCAGGGTTATCGCCCATTGCAAACCGCGCCGGTGATGCTGCTGATGGCGCTGCCGCAATTGATCGCACTGCCGCTGGTGGCGGCGTTGTGCAACCTGCGCTGGGTCGATTGCCGCTGGGTCCTGGGGATCGGGCTGGGGATGTTGGTGCTGTGTTGCGTGGGCAGCGCGCACCTGACCTCGGCGTGGATTCGCGATGATTTCTACGGCCTGTACCTGCTGCAAATCTTCGGGCAGCCCATGGCGGTGTTGCCGCTGCTGATGCTCTCCACCGGCAGCATTCAACCGGCGGATGGGCCGTTCGCCTCGGCCTGGTTCAACACCGTCAAAGGCCTGGCCGCCGTGATTGCCACCGGCGTGCTGGATGCGCTGACCACCCAGCGCCTGCACTTTCACTCGACCATGCTGGTGGACCGCCTGGGTAACTCGCCGCTGGCCGACGGCGATGCGCCGGGCCTGGCCCACCGCCTGCACGAGCAGGCCGTGGTGCTGACTTCTTCGGATCTCTATTACGTCATGGCCGCTGTCGCGGTGGCGTTGATCCTGCTGATTTTCTGGATGCCCACGCGGATTTTTCCGCCTCGCGCACCGACCTAGCCACAAGGACTTCCCATGAAACGCAAAGACAAAATCGCCGTCTCCGTTATCGCCGTGTTTGCTGTCGGGGTGCTGGTGTACCTGGTCGCGCCCGGCCTGTTGGGCAACAAGCGCCAGGCCACCAACGACGCCTTCGTCGCCGCCGATTTCACCCTGGTGGCGCCACGTGTGGCGGGCTTTATCAAGGAAGTGCTGGTGGAAGACAACCAGCGCGTCAAGGCCGGCCAACTGTTGGCGCTGATCGACGACCGCGATTTTCGCGCCGCCGCCCAGGCCGCCGACGCCGACACCCTGGTCGCCCAGGCCCAGCTGAAAAACGCCACCGCGACCCTGGAGCGCCAGAGCTCGGTGATCGCCCAGGCCCAGGCCACCGTGGCGGCAGACCGCGCCGAAGTGGCCTTCGCCGAACATGAACTGAACCGCTACAACCACCTCGCCGGCGTGGGCGCGGGTACCGTGCAGAACGCCCAGCAAGCCAAGACCCGCATCGACCAGGCCAACGCGCGCCTGGCCAACGCCACCGCGGTGCTGGCGGCCGAACGTAAGCAGGTGGAAATCCTCACGGCCCAGCGCGATGCAGCCGAAGGTGGACTCAAGCGTGCCCAGGCCGCGTTGGAAATGGCCAGCTATCAGCTGTCCTACACGCGCATCGTCGCGCCGGTGGATGGCATGGTTGGTGAGCGTGCGGTGCGGGTCGGTGCCTATGTGACCCCTGGCAGCAAGATCCTCGCGGTGGTGCCGTTGGCCGAGGCCTACGTGGTCGCCAACTTCCAGGAAACCCAGCTGTCCCATATGCACGCGGGCCAGGCCGTGCAGGTGCGGGTCGACAGCCTCGACGGGGAGTTGCTCAACGGCCACCTGGAGAGCCTCGCACCGGCGACGGGTGTGACCTTCGCATCGGTCAAACCGGACAACGCGACCGGCAACTTCACCAAGGTGGTGCAGCGTATCCCGGTAAAAATCGTCCTCGAACCCAACCAACCGCTGACCGAGCGCCTGCGGGTCGGCATGTCGGTTGAAGCCAGCGTCGACACGCAGCCGGTCAAGCAGCGTGAGGTGGCCCAGCAATGAGACACCTTGCCTGGCTCACCCTGAGTGTTATCAGCCTGAGTGCCTGCACTGTCGGGCCGGATTTTCAGCGCCCGCACACGCCGCAAGCCACGCGGTGGAGCGAACCTCAAGGGCGACAAGCCGCCAGCCGAGCAGTGAGTGATCCGCTGCAAGAGCGCTGGTGGGACGTGTTCCACGACGAGCAACTGTCGGCCCTCACGCGCCGCGCGCTGACCGATAACCTCGACCTGAAGCTGGCCAGCAGCCGCCTGCAACAAAGCCGTGCGGTCCGCCAGGTGACCACCGCCGAGCGTTATCCCACTGTCGACGCCACGGGGGCCTACCAGCGCAAACGCAACAGCGGCAAAGGCCTGAACGATCCCTCCGGCGAAAACGGCCGTTCCGCGTTCAACCAGTGGGACGCGGGGTTCTCGGCGTCCTGGGAGCTGGACTTCTGGGGGCGGGTCAAACGCGAAACCGAAGCCGCCGATGCCACCCTGCAAGTGGCGGAAAACGACCGCCGCGCCGTGCTGTTATCGGTGCTGGCCGAGACCGCCCAGGACTACATCCAACTGCGCGGCGTGCAAAATACCCGCGCGGTGACCGAGCAAAACCTCGACGTCGCCCGCCACAGCCTCAAGCTCTCGCAACTGCGCCTGGCTGACGGCGTGGCCACCGACCTCGATGTCGCCGAAGCCGCCGCCCAGGTCGCCGCCATCGAAGCGCGGCTGCCGGATCTGCAGCAACGCCAGGACCAGTTGATCAACGCCCTCAGCCTGTTGATGGGCGAGCCACCCCAGGCTCTGCACGCGCAATTGTCCAAGGACGCCGCCGTACCGCAGGCCCAACGCCAGGTCGCCATCGGCCTGCCGTCGGAGCTCGCCGAACGCCGTCCGGATATCCGCCAGGCCGAGGCGCGCCTGCACGCCGCCACCGCCAGCATCGGCGTGGCCAAGGGCGATTTTTACCCGCGTATTACCTTGTCCGGCAGCCTCGGTTCCCAGGCCATGCAACTGTCGGACTTCGGCTCCTGGGGCTCTGGTGCGTTTGCCTTCGGCCCGCAAGTGAGCCTGCCGCTGTTCAGCGGCGGCCGCCTGCAAGGCATGCTGGACCTGCGCGAAGCCCAGCAACAGGAAGCGGCCCTGGCCTACCAGCAAACGGTGCTGCGTGCCTGGCATGAAATCGACGACCAACTGACCCGCTACAACGCCAGCCAGCTGCGCCGCGACAGCCTCGCCGAAGCCGTGCGCCAGAACCAGATCGCCCTGACCACCGCACAGCACCAATACGTTGAAGGCGTGGTGGATTTCGTCAACGTGCTCACCGTGCAAAGCGCGCTGCTGGCCACGCAGGAGCAGTGGGTCGAGAGTTCTACCGGGGTGTCGTTGGCGATGGTGGGGTTGTACAAGGCGTTGGGGGGCGGGTGGGAGTCGGTCTACCCAGTGGCAATGGCTCAGCATTGAAATTGGAGTATCCGATGTAGGACCGTTCTTGATTTTTGCTGCCCTAAACCTTGGTGAACCTTGATCGTTAAGCTTTCAGTCCGATTATTACCTGTGAGTCTTTCCGATGTCTGTCATCGAAAACCCCTACGCGCCTCCACAAGCTGATCTGCGCACTCCAGTCTCCGCCATCCAACCTACATTCTTCGTGGTCGCGCCGCGCAAGCTGGTCCTGATGGTGTTGCTGTCCCAAGGTTTTTATCTCTTCTACTGGTGTTACCAGCAGTGGGCCTGCTATCGGCGGGCTACTGGCGCAAAGGTGTTGCCGCTGGTGCGAGCGTTCTTCTCGGTGTTTTTTCTGTATTCGCTGGTGATGAAAATCAGGCAGAAACTGGCGCTTGACGGTACGCCGTACCGCTGGTGGCCGCGAGCCATGGCGCTGGGGCTTATTGCGTGTGGGTTGTTACCCTTTACCTACGTTTTTTTCGTCACCGCCATGACGGCAATGAAGTTGAGCGTGTGCTTGATGATCGTGCAGGTAGCGCTGTTCGTGCAGGTGCAAGGCGCGGTGAACCTGATCGAGGGCGACACAGATGGCGAGGCGAACAATCGCCTGACTTGGGCTAACGCAATCTGGATCGTTATCGGGCTGGGCATGTGGAGCTTGGGCTTTATAGGGGCGTTTCACGAGCAAGGGCTGTCGTGATTGTCCTCAGGGCACAGTGTTTTTTAAGACTGCAAAAGCATAAAGATGACAACGTCTTGCGTTGAACAACCTTCCTGTAGTTCCAGACTGATCAGTTTGAACAGGATGACGATGTCTTGACTTTTCATGGGGCTCCAAAAGCGAGTGTCAACGGTTTTGCAAAAACACCACATACCCCCGAAACCACTCACTCCCCTGCAAATACCCCGGCTCCTCCCACTCCCCACCCTGAATCAAACCGATCTTGAACGGCAGCCCCATCCGGTTCATCCGTGGCAAATACGCCGCGTAATCCGGAATGCTCTGGCGGCCCTGATAGGTCTGCACCACCACCTCATCCACCACGCCTTTGAGCTGGCTGATGGCGGTGGGGTCGGCGTTGCTGCTCCAGTCCATCAGGCCGGTGATACTCAGTTTCAGATCGGCCGGCAGGCGCTGGCGCAGGTCGCGCAGGAAGTCGGCGTATTCGTGCAGGTATTGGGTGCGGGCGTCGAAGTCGATCTGGATGCCGACCACTGGGTTGCCTGCGTCGCGCCAGCGTTGTACCTGGCCGAGCAGTTGGGTATAGATCTGTTCGGGCCAGTGCAGGGTGTGGGCGCGGTAGACCACCCAGACGTCGCCGCGGGTGAGGCGCGGTACGCTGATGCCTTGGGCGATCAGCTGCACACCGCGCTGGGGCGCGCGGCGGGTGGCGTTGATCTGGCCCTGGAGGATGTACAGGGTCTTGGCCTGCTTGAGTACCGGTTGCGGCGTGACGCCGCTCCACAGCCAGAAGGCGTCGTAGTCGCGGGCATCGACGGCACCGAATGCCGGGCTTGCCAGCAACAGCAAGCCCAGCCACAGGTGTTTCACCAGTAATACTGCAGCGATTTGCCCCACTGGGTGTCGGCGAAACCACTTTTCAGCTGGCGGAACCAGGCTTTGCGCACGCCGGGTTCGACGTCCTTGCCGCCACAGCTGTTGTAGCCGGCCGGCGCGTAGCAGCTGATGGCGCGGAACAGGGCGTAGGCCTTGTCGTTTTTCGGCGCCTTGGCGTTGCCGATGACCTGTTGGTAACCGTCGAGCCGCGAGAAGGTTTCACCCTTGAAGTCCGAGGCGGTGCTGCCCAGGCTGCCGGCGGCGCGGGCCTGCTCCAGAGGCATGCCGTCCAGGTTGTTGCGCAGGATGAATTCGCCGAAGCAGTTCAGGGCCTGGGGGTTCTTCGCGTCGGTCTGCAAGGTCGCTGCGGTTTGCGCGATGCTGGGGCAGGCGTAGCCGGATTCGGCCTTGTCGCCGTTCCACTGGAACAGCTTAAGCGTCTGGCTGGCGCTGTAGACATAACCCAGGCTGGTGCCCAGCTTGTCCTCGGGGGCCTGGGCCGGCAGTTGCTTGAGGTCCTCGGCGAACGTGGCGAACTGGCCGCGCAGCAGGTCTTTGTAGAGCAGCACGAATTGCGCGGTCTGGCGTTCCAGCGGATCGCTCGCCTGGGCGATCTGCTGGCGCAGCAGTTCAGGCCCGGCAACGTTGCGCAGCAGGATGTAGCGCACCTGCCTGGCACTGATCGGCGAATCGCTGGCGAACACCTTGGCCAGTTGGCCGCTGCGCTCGTAGTTCATGGCCAGTGCCAACTCCAACTGGTCGCGTTGCAACGGCAGCTTTGCCAGTGGCAATAATTGCAGCCACAAGGCCTCGGCGCCTTTCCAGTCTTGCTTGGCTTCCAGGGCCAGGGCGCGCAGGGTCTGCTGGCTGAAGGCGAAGTAATTCAGGCTCGACGGCACGCTTTGCGGCAACTGCTTCAAGGCAGCGTCCGGTTGATGCTCGATGTACAGCGCGCACACAGCCAGCAGGTAGTCGTAGAGCTCTGGCTCGCTGGCGAACGCGGCTTTTTGCTTCTCGAGGTCGGCGCGGCTGAGGGCTGGCTGGTTGCCGCCGCGCATCACCATCAGGTCGCTGACGAGCTGAATCATCGGGGTCTTGACGGTATCGCTGTTGACCATCAACAGCTTGAGGTCAACTTCTTCTACCAGCTCATCCTCAGACACATTGCGCTGTTCGTCGGTGGCCGTCAGTGCCCAGGCGAACGCGTCGGCGAGCTGGGTGTTGTCATCGGCCAGCCAGTACACCCGGCGCAGCAAACCGTGGGCCGAGGCCGCGTATTCGCCCTGTGGGTAAGTTTTCAGGTAGGCGTTGAAACCCTGCTCGGCCGTGGCCAATGCGGGCTTATCCACACGGTCCAGGTGCGGTACGCCGTCTTCGTCATAGGTGTTGGCCTGGGCCTGGTTGAGCGCTGTGCGGGCGGTCATGTACAGCGCGGTTTCCTTCAGCCACGGCGACTGTGCACTGCCGACGCCAGCAAAGCCTTGCGCGGCCTCGGCGAAGCGGCCGCTGTAGAAATCGGCGGCGGCTTGCAGGTAGGTGCGAAACAGTTGGCCGCCGGCTGACTGGATCTGCTGCGCTTCGGCGATCACCGGGCCATCCCAGGTGCAGGTGGTGAGCAGTTGCAGCCGCGCCTTTGCCAGCAGCGCGCGCTCGTCCGCCGGCATGTCGGCCTTGACCACTTGGCGGATAAACGCCGTGGCGCTGTCATCGTCGTTGCTGCGGCAGCGGCTGCCTTCGCCATTGAGGAACGCTTCGCCAGCGGTTTTGTATTCCTCGCGCTTGATACCCAGGGGCGTCAGCAGGGTGTCGAGTTCGGCGGTAGGCGAATCGTCCGAGTCGGGCTCAGTCTCTGCACTGGAGGCAGCGGCCAGGCGATACACCGGGAACGGCACCGGGCCGAAACCCTGGGCCAGGTCATCTTCGCTCAACGCTTTGGGCGCCAACGGCGCGGCCTTTTTGTCGGCCAGCAACAGGCGCAGGTTGGCCCGGCTGTCATTGCCTGGGCTCAGGAACGGCACGTTGTTACAAGGGTCCAGGCTGTCACGCGAGACACGCCAATCGGGGTAGCACGAATCGTCGGAACTGGCCTGGGCCTGCTGGGAAATACCGGCCAGCAGGGCCAGTGCGAGGGGGGAGAGAAAACCGATGCGCATGACGTGTCCTTGATCCTGGGTCCTTGGAGGGCGGCAATCATAGCGTGTTCCTGCGGGCGCTTCGGTGAAGCCCTACACAAATTGCTGATTTGTCCGATTCCAGAAGCGAACCGGGTGCTTTTGTCCTAGAGTGGCGGTGTTTGCGCTGAGGCACTCAAGGCAACAGCGGGGGGAATCGAGGTGCGCCGGTCTGTGGTAGAGCAAAACGAAAAGGTCGGGGCGTTGCCCGCATTCAATCGTCTTACGTGGGAACGCGTCGGTTGGCTGAGCCGACTGTGGTGGGTGCCGATCCTGGGGCTGGCCATGGCCCTGCGGTTTTACCGCCTGACTTCGGCGGCGATCTGGGGCGACGAGGGCTCCAGCCTGCTGCTCAGTGAATACGCCGCTGCGGACCTGTGGTTTCACGCCGCTCATGATGTGCACCCGCCGTTGTACTTCTTCATGCTGCGCGGCTGGATCGAGCTGTTCGGCGACAGCATCTGGTCGATTCGTGGCATGAGTGCCATCCCCGGCGTGGTTGCCGTGGGCCTGGGTGTCTGGCTGACACGGCAACTGTCTACCCGGCGTGCTGCCGTGCTGGCGGGGATCCTGCTGGCGCTGCTGCCCACGGCGGTGCGCTACAGCCAGGAAGTGCGCATGTATTCGCTGCTGGGCGTGTGGCTGCTGGGGGCGACGCTGGCGCTGGTGTACTGGGTGCGCCAGCCCGAGCGGCTGCGCTACCTGGCCATGTATGTGGCGTTGATGAGCGCCGGTTTCTACACCCATTACTTCACCGCCCTGTGCGTGCTGGTGCATTGGGCTTACCTGGGGGTACTGTGGCAGGCGCAGCCGCGAGGCCGACGGCTGATCGCACGCCCGGCCTGGTGGGTAGCCAATGCCGCGATTGTGCTGTTGTACGTACCGTGGCTGCCGAACCTGCTGGACCTGGTGCAGCACGTCGAACAACTCAAGGTAGGCGGGGACATAGGCTGGGAAGAACCGGTCAGCCTGTTTTCCCTGCCTTCGATGGTCTGGCAGTTCGTGTTACAGGATGAAGGTATCGGCTTCTGGCCACCGCTGTTCTGGTTTGTCCCGCTGTTACTGATGGCCGTGGTCGTGATGACTGCCGCGCGAGACCGCGAACGCCATCGGCCCGCTTGCCTGCTGGCGCTGTTTTTCCTGCTGCCGCTGTTGCTGGTCTACGGGGTATCGTTTATCTCCCCGGTGTTTATCGAGCGCTACCTTACGGTGTACGCCTTGGGTTTGCCGATCCTTGTCGCCATGGCTATCGACCGCCTGCCTGCGCGCTTGTCGCTGCTGGGTGCGGCGCTGTTCGTGCTGTTTGTCGGCGTGGAGCTGGTGGGCCTCAAAAACAACTTCACGGTGGATGAGCACGACCAATTCAACGTGCCGGTGGAGTTCGTCAATCGCAATTACCAGGAAGACGACCGCATCGTCCTCAGCGACATGATGTGGTACCTCAGCTATGTGTATTACGACCAGACCGACGCCCAACTGCAGCTCTACACCCCGCCCAGGCCCGATGGCACGCCGACCCGGCCCAACGCCTACGGCTTCGGCACCCTGGTGGACCAGGACGGCGGGCGCATCTACCTCGATCATCTGTCGGCACTGCCCGCCGACACCCGCCGCGTATGGCTGATCAGCAGCAACGAAGCGCCGGACGATTTCGCGCCACTGCCCCAGGGCTGGCGCGAACTCAGTCGCCAGGACGGTGGTGGTGCCAGGGCGCGTTTGTTCGTGTTGTGCAACGTGCCGCCACCACAACCCGAGGCCTGCCGCTAGACTCGGTTAAATACCTTTTTTCAGGAGCCCGTCATGGAATCGCCTGTGCACAGCTTGCCGTCACTGTTCAAACAGCTTGGGCTGCCGGATGACCCGGTCAGTATTGATCAGTTTGTGACCACCCATTCGCCACTCAAGCCGGATCTCAAATTGGCAGATGCGTTTTTCTGGACCGACAGCCAGAAAGCGTTTTTGCGCGAGGAAATCTTGGACGATGCCGATTGGGCGGAAGTGGTGGATGAGTTGAATCTAATGTTGCGGGGTGGGCGAGGGGTGTAAAAAAATCTTTTGGAAATTGTGTTTTTGTAAAAAAAAAGGTGAGCAGTAAAAAAATCTAGGCGCCGCGTTCATTCAGGAAGCACGCGTTATCGTTGACGTTTTTCGCGAGCAAGCTCGCTCCTACAGGAGGCGATGTAGGCTTAACTGACTGGCATCAGGGCAAGCCCCCTCCCACATTCGTCCTGCGGTGTTGCCACTGAATCGCTCCACCCATCCGCTAAATTGTTTCAAAACTTGACGCAATCCGATCCTTCCACCATATTGATAGTTAGCAAACTAACTGTATGCGAACTATCCAGTGCCTCAATCCCTCGAACACCTCCAGATGAACCTCAGCAGCAGCATGGTGGTGGGCGCCCGTAACTGGCGCAAAATCTGCCAGAGCACGCTGGTGAGCTATGGCATCTCCGAAGCCTGCGCTGTGCCGTTGTTGATGATCGGTCGCCTGGGCGACGGAGTGCATCAGGTCAAAGTAGCCCAGGCCTCCGGGATGGAAAGTCCTTCGCTGGTGCGCCTGCTCGACCGGCTGTGCCATGACGGCTATGTGTGCCGTAGCGAAGACATCCACGACCGCCGCGCCAAGGCCCTGAGCCTCACCGAGCGTGGTCGCGAGTTGGTGCAGGCGGTGGAGGTGCAACTGGTGCGCCTGCGCCGCGAAGTGCTGGCGGACATTGCGACCGCCGACATGGAAGCGGCACTGCGTGTACTGCGGGCCTTTGAGGCGGCGACGCTTTGAACGGATTTTTTACCGGTTTTCCGCCCGCCCGTGACTGGTTCTATGGGGTTCGTACCTTCGCCGCGTCGATGATCGCGTTGTACATCGCCATGCTGATGCAAATGCCGCGTCCGTATTGGGCGATGGCCACGGTGTATATCGTCTCCAGTCCGTTTGTCGGCCCTACCAGTTCCAAGGCCCTGTACCGCGCCATCGGCACCTTGATGGGGGCGGCGGCGGCGGTGTTTTTTGTGCCGATGTTCGTGCAGTCGCCGTACATCCTGGTGGTGGTGATCGCACTGTGGACGGGCACCTTGCTGTTCCTCTCCATGCACCTGCGCACTGCCAACAACTATGCCTTGATGCTGGCCGGCTACACCTTGCCGCTGATCGCCCTGCCGGTGGTGGATAACCCGCTGGCGGTGTGGGATGTGGCCGAGGCGCGGACCGAGGAAATCTTCCTCGGCATTGCGGTCGCGGCGGTGGTGGGCGCGATGTTTTGGCCGCGGCGGCTGATGCCGGTGTTCGATGGCGCGGTGGCCAAGTGGTTCAGCGACGCCCAGGTCTACAGCCAGCGCTTTCTTTCCCGCAATGTGCAGCCGGAAGAAGTCAGCGCCCTGCGCGGCGGCATGGTCGCCACCTTCAATACCCTTGAATTGATGATCGGCCAGTTGCCCCACGAAGGCGCGCGGCCGCAGACGGTGCGCAATACCAAGGAATTGCGCGGGCGCATGATCCACCTGCTGCCGTTGGTGGAGGAACTCGACGATGCGCTGTATGCCGTCGAACAGCGTGCGCCGCAGTTTCTCGAGCAGTTGACGCCGCTGCTGGAAGCCACCCGGCAGTGGCTGGAAAACACCACCGAAAGCGCACCGCTGGAACGCTGGCGCGCCCTGCGTGAACAGGTCGACGCCCTGCAACCCCAAGGCGAAGCGCTGGACGAGCGCCACACACTGCTGTTCTCCAACGCCCTCTACCGCCTGGGCGAGTGGATCGACCTGTGGCAGGACTGCCGAAGCCTGCAAGCCGCCATCGAGTGCGAAAGCCAGGACACCTGGCGCGCCGTGTACCGTCACTGGCGCCTGGGCCGGCTCACGCCGTTCCTCGACCATGGCCTGATGCTTTATTCGGCGTTTTCCACCGTCACCGCGATCATCGTCGCGTCGGTGCTGTGGATCCTGCTGGGCTGGACCGATGGCGGCAGCGCGGTGATCCTGGCAGCCGTGGCCTGCAGTTTTTTCGCTTCTATGGACGACCCGGCGCCGCAGATCTATCGGTTCTTTTTCTGGACCGCCATGTCGGTGCTGTTCGCCAGCCTCTACCTGTTCCTGGTACTGCCCAACCTGCACGATTTCCCGATGCTGGTACTGGCGTTCGCGGTGCCGTTCATCTGCATCGGCACGCTGACCGTGCAGCCGCGTTTTTACCTGGGCATGCTGCTGACGCTGGTGAACACCTCATCGTTCATCAGCATCCAGGGCGCCTACGACGCGGACTTCCTCAACTTCGCCAACGTCAACCTGGCCGGGCCCGTGGGCCTGTTGTTCGCCTTTGTGTGGACGTTGATCGCACGGCCCTTCGGCGCCGAACTGGCGGCCAAGCGCCTGACCCGTTTCAGCTGGCGCGACATCGTCGGCCTGACCGAGCCTGCCACCCTGAACGAACACCGCTACCTGGCCGTGCAAATGCTTGACCGCCTGATGCAGCACCTGCCACGCCTGGCGATGATCGGCCAGGACACTGGCATCGCCCTGCGCGACCTGCGCGTGGCGCTCAACCTGCTCGACCTGCTGGCCTATTCGCCGCGCATCCTCGGCGTGCCGCGGGTGCTGCTCAACCAGGTGGTGGAAGGCGTGGGCGGTTACTTCAAGGCCTGCCTCAAGGCGGGTGAACGCTTGCCCGCGCCCAGCGGTCTGCTGATGACCCTCGACCGCACGCGTCGCGCCCTCAACGGCCAGGCCCTGCAAGACGAAGCCGATACCCGCCTGCACCTGCTGCACGCGCTGGCCGGCCTGCGCCTGGCGTTGTTGCCGGGAGTGGAATTCATTGGCGGCACGGAGATGGAAGCGCCGCTACCCGATGGAGCGCCTTTATGATCGGTGATCTGGATATCAGCGGGGTGTTCCTGCCCACGCTGCTGGTGCTGATGGGCATTACGTACGTGTTGTTCCTGGTGGTGCACGGGCTGTTGACCCGCGTCCACTTCTATCGCCTGGTCTGGCACCGGGCATTGTTCAATGTGGGGCTCTACGCGCTGTTGCTGGGCGCGGTGGACTCACTCAGTCGATACCTGATGACATGAAAAAACCTTTTTTGACCATCGGCCGTGTAGTCCTGACGTTGTTGATCGTGAGCTTCGCGGTCGTCGTTGTGTGGCGCATGGTCATGTACTACATGTTTGCGCCCTGGACCCGTGACGGTCACATCCGTGCCGACATCGTGCAGATCGCGCCGGACGTGTCCGGGCTGATCCAGCGCGTCGATGTGCACGACAACCAGTTGGTGACCAAGGGCCAGGTACTATTTGCCGTCGACCAGGACCGCTTCAAGCTGGCCCTGCGCCAAGCCCAGGCCGCCGTGGCCGACCGCCAGGAAACCCTGGCCCAGGCAAGCCGCGAGTACAAGCGTAACCGTGGCCTCGGCAACCTGGTGCCCAGCGAGCAACTGGAAGAAAGCCAGTCCCGCGTTGCCCGCGCCCAATCGGCCCTGGCCGAAGCGCAAGTGACGGTGGACTCGGCCCAACTCAACCTCGACCGCTCGGTGATCCGCAGCCCGGTGGACGGCTACGTCAACGACCGTGCACCGCGTACCCAGGAGTTCGTCACCGCCGGGCGGCCGGTGCTGTCGGTGGTGGACAGCAATTCGTTCCACATCGACGGCTACTTCGAAGAGACCAAGCTCGACGGTATCCACGTCGGCATGGGCGTCGACATCCGTGTGATCGGCGACAACGCCCGCCTGCACGGGCATGTGCAGAGCATCGTCGCCGGTATCGAAGACCGTGACCGCAGCAGCGGCTCTAACCTGCTGCCCAACGTCAACCCGGCGTTCAGCTGGGTGCGCCTGGCCCAGCGGATTCCGGTGCGTATTGCCTTTGACGATGTCCCGGCGGACTTCCGCATGATCGCCGGGCGTACGGCCACGGTGTCGATCATTGGCGACAAACCCAATGACGGAGCCAAGCCATGAAGCCGCTGTGGGCAACCGCTGCGCTGGGGTTGTTGCTGTCGGCCTGCCAAGTGGTGGGGCCGGATTACAAGCTGCCGCAAACGTCTGCCGTCAACCGCGCTGACCTGCAAGGGCAACTGGCGGGCAAGGGCAGCGACGTGGTGTCGGCGCCGGTGCCGGCCGACTGGTGGAAGCTGTACAAAGACCCGCGCCTGGACGAGCTGGTACGCCAGGCCATGGCCTCCAACACCGACCTGCGGGTGGCCGCAGCCAACCTGCAGCGCGCCCGTTATCAGACCCAACAGGCTGAATCCGCCGGCGGCTGGAGTGCCGGCGCCAAGGCCGAGGTGCAACGGCTGCAGGAATCCGGCGAAGCGTTTTTGCAGGCGGACAAAGTGCCGGTGGATAACATCGGCAGCGTCGGCATTACCACCTCGTATCAATTCGACCTGTTCGGCACCTTGCAACGTGGCATCGAAAGCGCCCAGGCCAGCGCCGATGCGGCCCAGGCTGCCGCTGATACCGCACGCATCACCCTGGTGGCCGATGTGGTGCGCTCCTACACCCAGGTCTGCGCGGCCAACGAAGAACTGGCGATTGCCAACGAGTCCCTCGACCTGCAAGCCCAGAGCACCAAACTGACCCAACGCCTGCGTGACGCGGGCCGTGGCGATGAAACCCAGGTCACCCGCTCGCAAACCCAATACAAATCCTTGCGCGCCGACATGCCGCGCTACGAAGCGGCGCGCCAGGCCGGGCTGTTCCGCCTGTCGATGCTGCTGGCCAAGCCAGTGGACCAACTGCCGGCGGGCACCGGCAGCTGTGCCGAACTGCCGCATATCGCTCAATTGTTGCCGGTGGGCGATGGTGCGGCACTGCTCAAGCGTCGCCCCGACGTGCGCCAGGCCGAGCGCCAACTGGCCGCCGCCACTGCGCGTATCGGCGTGGCCACCGGCGCCTTGTACCCGGACATCGCCATCGGCGCCACGGTGGGCACCGTGGGCCTGCTCGACAACCTCGGCCAGCCGGCGACCAACCGCTGGGGCTTCGGCCCGATGATCAGTTGGACGGTGCCGACCAACGGCGCCCGTGCGCGCATCCACGAAGCCGAAGCCGCGACCCAGGGCGCCCTGGCGCATTTCGACGGTGTGGTACTCAATGCCATCCGCGAAACCCAGACCGGCCTGGCGCAATACACCGCCGTGCTGCAACGGCGCGAGGCGCTGGCGGACGCCGAGCGCTCGGCCCAAGAGGCGGCAGACCAGACCCACCGCTTCTTCCAGGCCGGCCGCGAATCGTTCCTTGCCGACCTGCAAGCCACCCGCACCTACACCGCGATGCGCGCGCAACTGGCGGCGGCGAACACCCAGGTTGCCATGAGCCAGATCGATCTGTTCCTGGCCCTGGGCGGCGGCTGGGAAAGCGGACGAACGCAAGCGTCACAGCCCGGCAAACCCTGAGCGAATAGCTATGCTTGGACAGGCGGGTCGCCGTGACGACTCGCCTGACACTGCTCGCGTTTGCTCATGGGGATTCCAATAATGAAAAACCCTTATGCTCCCGCTTTCTGGTGCGTGCTCTTCGCACTGGTGTTGTTATCGGCCGCGTATTTCTACGGCGTCATGCTCGCCCATCAACTCGACAAGGCCATGGTGTTTCTCGACAGCGCCTGCCTGGTGATCGGCTCCCTGTCCATCGGCGTGGTGGCCTGGGCGTCCTACCAGAACCAGCGCGTGAAGAAAAAACTCCTCGAACAAGGCAAGACCCGCGTAGCGATCTGGGACACCAAGGTCGCCCTGCGTCGAGTCGAAACCGTGTTCGACCGCTATTTCTGGGGCAGCTATTGGCAGCCGGGGCGCACCTTCCAGGAAGTCATGGGCGACCTTACCGGCACGCCCCTGGAAAAAAGCCTCGAAGTCCTGAAAAAACAGTGTGTGGCCCTCGATCGGCAGGTCGCCGATGGCCGGCATTGGCTGAATAATGCGCGGGAATTGTCCGACGTTGCCACGCAGATGGCCCGTGAGCGCTACCAACTGGACTTCTGCGACCCCAAGTCCGACACGCCCGGCAATGCGGTGATACACCGCGAGTTTGAGGTGCTGGTGTACACCTGGACCGCACGCCTGAAGAGTTTTGACCACCAGCTCGACGAGATCGAATTGGAGTATTCCTGACGTAGCAGTGGTCGAGTAGAACGAGGCCGCGTTCGAGGACGAAGTCCTCGTAAAACCAGCACGCACGGTTTTTGATAAGCCAAGGTGCGTGGTTTTACGACTGCTTCGCAGTCGAACGCGGCCTCGCTGCGCTCGACCGCTGCTACGGAGCCTATGCTAACCTCTCCCGGATTTTTCGGCGGGCTTGAGCCAACCCCAACAGGGTTCAAGGAAGACAGCCCACTTCTCACAGGATTTGATCAGGTCACTTCATGAATAAGCCAGCAGTCGTTCTTTTGGGTTTAGTTGTCGCCGTAGGCGTCGTCAGTGCAGGCGGCGCCTGGTACACCGGTAAACAACTGGAACCGGTGCTGCAAACCGCGATCCAGAACGCCAACAAGGAACTGCAGACCTCCATGGCCGGCGTCGATGGCACCGTGGCCCTGGAGCTGGTGTCCCTGGAGCGTGGCGTGTTCAGCAGCACCGCGCACTACCGCCTGAAGGGCCAAGGCTCGGTGTTCGGCGAAGAAAACCCCAATCCCGAATTGCTCTTCGTCGACCATATCGAACACGGCCCGCTGCCGTTCTCGCGCCTGGTGACGCTCAAATGGCTGCCGGTCATGGCCACCAGTCACTATGAGCTGGAAAAGAACCCCACCACCGAGAAGTGGTTCGCCGCCGCCAAAGACGTGTCGCCGCTCAAGGGCGTGGCCAATATCGGCTACAGCCGCTCGGTCAACGGCAACATCGAATTGCTGCCCCTGACGTTCAAGGACGACACGTCTTCGGTGAACTTCTCCGGCGCCAACCTGAATTTCGACAGCACCGCCGAAGGCCAGAAGGTCAAGGCCGACGGCTTCATGAACAGCCTCAAGATCGCAGCGGTAGATGCCAAGGGCGACGCCTTCGAGGCCGAACTGGCTGGCCTGACCATCGCCAGCAACCTGGAAAAATCCACCTTTGGCTTCTACACCGGGCAAAACACCGTTGAGCTGACCGACAGCACGTTCACCTTCGGCCCGCAGAAAGCCGTGCTGACGGTCAAAGGCTTCGAGCAGAAAGACTCCAGCGAAACCAAGGACAACAACCTGGCCGGCCGTGTCGACTACAAGATCGACGAGATCGGTTACCAGGGCAAACCCGTGGGTTCGGCGGCCATGGCCCTGAGCATGAAGAACGTCGACATCCCGGCCATGCTGGTGTTGACCAAGCTGTACCAGGACAAGATGCAGCCGGTGCAAGCCGCTGCCGCAGCGGGCCAGCCCGCGCCTGAGCTGCAATTGACCGAAGCCGAGCAAGCCTTGGCCGAAGCGAACGTCAACCAGGTATTGGCCGCCAAGCCGCAGATCGCCGTGGAAAACCTGTCCCTGAAAACCACCCATGGCGAAAGCAAGTTCAACCTGCTGGTGGACCTGGCCAAGCCAGCGTCCATGGAGCTGCCGCCGGTTGAGCTGGGCAAGCAGATGATTGCATTGCTGGATGCCAACCTGACCTTGTCCAAGCCGATGATCGGTGACGTTGCCGCCCTGCAAGCGCAACTCGGTGGCGTGAGCGACGCGAAAGCCATCGAGCAGCAGTCCCAAATGGCCGCTGAGATGGTCAGCGGCATGGCGGTCGGTACTCAGTTGGCGACCCTGGTCGGCAGCGACGTGGTGTCCAAGTTGCACTACGCCAACAATGAAGTGACCTTCAACGGCCAGAAGATGACCGTCGAGCAATTCATTGGTTTTGTGATGGCCAAGGTCGGCGCGGTCAGCGGCGCACAGTAAAGATTTCGCCATCACCCGGAAATAAATAATGTGGGAGCGGGAGTGCCCGCGATAAGGGTCAAACAGTCGGCGCACGTGCCGGCTGGTACCCCGTTATCGCAGGCAAGTCCGCTCCCACATTCACATTTCAGATAGGCTGCGCAATTCTGAACAATTGTTTTGGATTGGTCTTTTTCCTACTTTCCTAAGAGATAGTTCACACAGGAAAGCTAGGCCGGGTCATTGGACGCCGGCACCCTGCGGCAATTCGCTCAGGACCACCTATCGTTACAGCTTTCCGTGTGTAAGGAAGCTCACGATATGTTGCGAAACCTACCACTCAGTGCATCAGGCCGGTTGCGACTGCTCGTCGGGGCAGCCTTATGCAGCCAATTACTGATGCCCGCCTTCGCCATGGCCGATCCGGCCTATGACGCACTGATTATTCAGGCGCGCAACGGCAACTTCACCCCCGCCCTGACCCAATTGCGCCAGCTGTCTGCCGAACGCCAGACGCCAGGCCAGGTCAGCGATCATGTGGTGATCGCCGGTTGGGCCGGCCAGGACGCCGAAGTGCTGAAGGTGTACGAGGCCCAGGGTAAACATCGCAACCTCAGCACCCAGGCGCTCGCCACCGTCGCGCGTACGTATCGTAACCAGCGGCAATGGGCCCAGGCTGAGGCTGTCTATCGCCAGGCGTTGCTGCGTGAGCCGAATAATGTCGATCTGCAACTGGGCTTGGCCCTGACCCAGGCCGACGGCGGCAAGGCCAACGAAGCCGTGCAACGCACCCGCGCGCTGGTGGCCGCCAAGCCCGATGATCCTAACCGCCGCATGGCCCTGGGCTACGCACTGACCCGCGCCGGCCTCAACTACGATGCGCTGTTCGAGTTCGACCAGGCGTTTATCCGCGCGGGCGACAAGCCTGACGTCGCCCGCGAATACATCGTCGCCCTGCAAAAGGCCCGCCTGCCGGAAGCCGCGTTGCGCCTGTCGGCCCAGCGTCCTGGCCTGCTGGACCCGGTGACCCAGCGCCGCCTGGAAGGCGACCTCGCTGCCGAGCGTGTGCGCATGGCCGAGTTCGCCACCCGCAGCGAAAAAGAACGCTACGTGATTGCCGACCGAGCCCTGGCCGATTACGACAAACTGCTCGCCCGCTGGACCCCGGACGCCAGCGCCCATGACGATGTGGTGCGCTGGCGTATCGACCGCCTGGGCGCACTCAAGGCCCGTGCGCGTACCGCTGAAGTGATCCGCGAGTACGAAGTGCTTAAGGCCGAAGGTGTGCAACTGCCGACCTACGCCGTGCGCTGGGTGGCCGCGTCCTACCTCGACCAACGCCAGCCGGAAAAAGCCGAGCCGCTGTATCGCCAGGCCCTGAGCGCCACCGACGCCGAGCCCGATGATCGGGTCGAAGACACCACCGCGCTGTTCTACGCCTTGCAGGAAAGCGATAAAGCCGAGGACGCCAACGAGGTCGCCAAGGGCCTCGCCAACAGCCAGAACCCGCGGGTCGAGCTCAAGGGCTTGCCCATCGGCAACCCCAACGACGCGTGGATGGACGCCCAGCAACTGTCGGCCCAGGCCGGCGTCTACGGCGGCGACCTGCCGGGAAGCGAAGCCGGCCTCGAAGCGCTGGTGGCGAAAGCCCCTGGCAACGTCGGCCTGCGCCTGGCCCAGGCTGACATGTACCGCGCCCGCGACCTGCCACGGCGTGCCGAAGGCATCCTGAAGGAAACCGAAGCCCAGGCCCCACGGGATATGGGCCTGGAAGTGAGCCAGGCCTACACCGCCATGGACCTGCAGGAGTGGCGCCAGCTCGACGTGCTCACCGACGATGTGCTCGCCCGCAACCCGGACAATCGCCAGGTGCAGCGCCTGAGCCGCCTGCGCGACGTGCATGACATGGCCGAGCTGCGGGTCGAGGCCTATACCGGTAAAAGTTTTGGCGGGGGCAATGACAGTGACGCGGGCGCCGTCGCGGGTAGCCGCGACTGGGGCATTGAGAGTCGGATCTACACGCCGCCCATCGACGAAGACTGGCGTGTATTCGCCGGCGCCGGGTATGCCAAGGCCGACTTCAGCGAAGGCACGGGCCAGCATCGCTGGCAGGTCGTGGGCGTGGAGCGGCGTACCCGCGACATGACCATTGAAGCCGAGGTCTCCAACCATTCCTACGGCGATGGCTCCAAACAAGGCGCCGCGGTGTCGATTGCCCGCGACATCAACGACAATTGGCAATACGGCGGCAGCCTCGGCTACCTGCTGAGCACCACGCCGCTGCGGGCGTTGAATGACGGGGTCACGGCCAACGGTGGCAGCGGCTTTATCCGCTGGCGCGCCAACGAAAGCCGCGAATGGAAACTCACCCTCAGCCCCTCCCATTTCAGCGATGGCAACGACCGCTTCGAAGCCTTGCTCAGCGGCCGCGAAGGCCTCTACAGCTCGCCGAAAGTGCAAGTGGACCTGGGCCTGGAAGTCGGCGCCAGCCGCAACAGCAAGGAAGACACGGTGTACTTCAATCCGAAGTCGGACTTTACCGTGTTGCCCGTCCTCAACATCAACCATGTGCTCTATCACCGCTACGAGACCCAGTGGAGTCAGCAGTTCCAGGTCGGTGCGGGTACGTATAGCCAGCGGGATTACTCCACCGGTGGCATCGGTCTGGTGGGCTATGGCCAACGCTTTCGCTGGAATGACGTGCTGGACGCCGGCGCCAACCTGAGCCTGATCAGCCGACCTTATGACGGGGATCGCGAACGCGATCTGCGTCTGCTCGTCGACCTCACTTACCGTTTCTAAAAGAGCCTGACCATGACCTTCCTCAGCCGTTGCTTGTTGGTTCTGGGCGTATTGCTGGCCAGTGCCTGCGCCCAGCAACCCGCACCTTTCACTCCCCCCGCCGAGCGGCCGACACCGCCCAACGAAGCGGCGTGGCCGAAAAACCACTTCCTGGGCATTGCCTACCATGACGTGTCGGACCGCGATCCTGACCAGGCCGTGGTGGCGGTGCGCACCGAGCGATTGATCGAACAGTTGGCCTGGCTGCGGGAGAACGGCTATCAGGCGGTCAGCGTTGACCAGATCCTGGCCGCCCGCCGTGGCGGCCCCGCGTTGCCGCCCAAAGCCATCATGCTCAGCTTCGATGACGGCTATTCGAGCTTCTATACCCGCGTGATGCCGATCCTGCGCGCCTATCGCTGGCCGGCCTTGCTGGCGCCGGTGGGCTACTGGATCGACACGCCGATGAACAAACCGGTGGACTTCGCCGGCTCGCCACGGCCGCGCGGCGAGTTCCTTACCTGGCAGCAGATCCGCGAAGTGTCGCAATCGGGCCTGGTGGAAATCGCCGCGCACACCGACGCCAGCCACACCGGGATCCTGGCCAACCCCCAGGGCAACCTCGAGCCGGCGGCGACCTCGCTGCGCTATGACTCGGCCACGGGTCGCTATGAAACCCAGGCGCAGTTCGATGCGCGGCTGCGTGCGGATGTCGCGGCGATCTCCAACAAGATCCAAACCGTGACCGGCAAGAAACCACGGGTATGGGTGTGGCCGTACGGCGCCGCCAAGGGCACCTCGCTGGCGATCGTCGGCGAGCAGGGCTACCAGATGGCCCTGACCCTGGAAGACGGCCTCGACAGCTCCAGTGACCTGATGAACAGCCCGCGCTTCCTGGTGGCCTCCGACCCGGACGGCGAGCATTTCGCCAACAGCATCGTCGCCGTGCAAACCCCGGCACCGCTGCGGGTGCTGCATGTGGACCTGGACAACGTCTACGACCCGGACCCGGCCCAGCAGGCGCGCAACCTCGACCAACTGGTGCAGCGCGTGGTGGACATGGGCGCCGGTACGGTGTTCCTGCAAGCCTTCGCCGACCCCAAGGGGGATGGCCTGGTGCACGAACTGTACTTCCCCAACCGTCACTTGCCGGTGCGCGCCGACCTGTTCAACCGCGTCTCCTGGCAGTTGCACACCCGTGCCCATGCCGCCGTGTACGCGTGGATGCCGGTGTTGAGTTTTGCCCTCGATCCCAAGCTGCCCCGCGTGACGCGCTGGGACCCGGAAACCGGTCAGGTCGGCACCGACCCGGACCAATATAAACGCCTGTCGCCGTTCGACCCGCAGGTGCGCAAGATCATTGGCGAGATCTATGAAGACCTGGCGCGCAACAATGCCATCGACGGCGTGCTGTACCACGACGACGCAGTGCTCTCTGACTTCGAAGACGCCAGCCCCGCCGCGCTCAAGGCCTATGCCGCCAACGGCCTGCCGGGCAGCATCCAGGCCCTGCGCGCCGACCCGGCCGTGATGCAGCGCTGGACGCGCTTCAAGAGCCGCTACCTGATCGACTTCACCAAAGAGCTGACCGCCAAGGTCCACGCCATCGGTGGGCCGCAGGTGCAGACCGCGCGCAATATCTTCGCCGAGCCGATGCTCAACCCGGCGAGCGAGGCCTGGTTCGCCCAGAACCTCGATGATTTCCTCCAGACCTATGACTGGACCGCGCCGATGGCCATGCCGCTGATGGAAGGCCAGGAGTACAAGACCTCCAATGCCTGGCTGGAGAAGCTGGTGGCGACGGTCAAGGCGCGTCCTGGCGCGATGGAGCGCACGGTATTCGAACTGCAGGCCAAAGACTGGCGCACCAAGGCCGCGCCGGATATCGACGCTGTGCAGATGGCTGAATGGATGGGTGTGCTCAAGCGCCAGGGTGTCACGAGTTTTGGCTACTACCCGGACAACTTCCTGGAAAATTCCCCGGACCTGAAGACTGTGCGTCCGGCCCTTTCCAACCAATGGAATCCTTGACCATGTTCGACAGAATCCTGGCGTTATTCGTGCTGGCACTGGTATTAGGCGTGCCCCTGGGCCTGATCTTCCTGGTCACCGGGCAGTTCCTGATGGACTTCGTGTTTTTCTACCCGCTGTTCATGTCGGCGCTGTGGATCGCCGGTGGCTTGTACTTCTGGCTGCATTGGGAGCGCCACTGGCCCTGGGAGGAAGACACTCCGGCACCGACCCTGGCCGGCAACCCGCTGATCTCGATCATCATCCCTTGCTACAACGAGGGCGATAACGCCGCCGACACCATTCATGCGGCGCTGGGCCAGCTGTACCCGAACATCGAAGTGATCGCGGTCAACGACGGCTCCAAGGACAACACTGCCGCCGTCCTCGACGCCCTGGCGCTGGAACATCCGCGCCTGCGCGTGCTGCACCTGGCGCAGAACCAGGGCAAGGCCGTGGCCTTGCGCATGGGTGCGGTGGCCTCGCGCAGCGAATACCTGGTGTGCATCGACGGCGATGCGCTGCTGGATAAAAACGCGGCGGCCTACATGGTTGCACCGATGCTCGACAACCCGCGCCTGGGCGCCGTCACCGGCAACCCACGCATCCGCACACGCTCGACCTTGATCGGCCGCGTGCAGGTGGGCGAGTTCTCCTCGATCATCGGCTTGATCAAGCGCACCCAGCGCGTGTTCGGGCGGATCTTCACGGTGTCGGGTGTGGTGGTGGCGTTCCGTAAAAAGGCGCTGGACCGCATCGACTACTGGAGCACCGACATGATCACCGAGGACATCGATGTCAGTTGGAAGCTGCAGCTTGATCACTGGAGCATCTTCTACGAGCCGCGCGCGCTGTGCTGGATCCTGATGCCCGAAACCGTCGGTGGCCTGTGGAAACAGCGCCTGCGCTGGGCCCAGGGCGGTGCCGAAGTGCTGTTCAAGAATATCCGTGGCATCTGGCAATGGCGCCATCGCTACCTGTGGCCGCTGCTGTTCGAATACTGCCTGTCCACCGGTTGGGCCTTCACCTTCCTGCTTTCGGTGATTTTCTGGGGCCTGGGCAAATTCATCGTGCTGCCGCCGGCAATCACGGTGGACTCCCTGGTCCCGCCGGCCTTTACCGGCCTGGTGCTGGCGATGGTGTGTTTGGTGCAGTTTGCGGTGAGCATCCTGATCGACCGCCGCTACGAGAAAGACCTGTGGAAAACCCTGTTCTGGACCGTGTGGTACCCGATGGTGTTCTGGCTGGTCAGCCTGTTCACCACCCTGGTCAGTTTCCCCAAGGTGCTGTTCAACCAGCACCAGAAGCGCGCGCGCTGGGTCAGCCCGGATCGCGGTATCAAACCTGTTGAAGAGGAGGCCTGAGCATGAAACTGGTCAGAACTCGCCAAAGTACCGTGATGTGGATCATCGACGTGATCCTGACCTTGATGGCCTGGGCCGGACTGGTCTGGCTGCTGGCGCGCGGGGTCACTTCGATGCTTGAAACCCACGGCGGCCCGCGTATCGAGGCGCCGATTTTCGCGGCGCTCAATACCTTGCAGGTCTACCTGTGGATCGCACTGTTCAACGCGGTGATCCTGGTCACCTGGGCACGCTACCAGCAACGCAAGGGGCGCAAGTTCGCCCAGCGCCGCGCCGAAGCCAAGGCTCTCACCGACAAGAACCTGAGCGAGAGCTTCAGCCTCGCCGAGGGTGACCTGGAGCAACTGCGCCGCCCGGGCGTACTGGTGATCCACAACGACGAAGACGGCGGCGTGTCGGAAGTCAAAGCCCACGTCTCCCGCGACGTGGAAAAACCAGGCTTGACCCTCGTGCCTGGCGCGCCTCAGAACAAAGACGCCAGCTAGTGGTGTAAACCACAATCCAATGTGGGAGGGGGCTTGCCCCCGATTGCGGTGGATCAGCTAATGAATACTTGGCTGACACCCCTATCGGGAGCAAGTCGAATCGTCGCACCGCCCCCCACATGGGGCTCTTACCCTGCCGATCCCGATTATTGCGATCCAATTCACAAAACTCCCGCGAACTTATCTGCTTTTTTCGGTACTAACTTATCTCGGCAAGAACTTGATGGCCAAGTAATAGCAACTTATAAGTTCTCCGACGAATCGCTATCAGAACAGCTGCCGCCTGTCGGAATAATATTTCCAGTGTCAGGCCGTGTATCTTTTTGATAATTTTTTATTGTTATTAATCAATGTGTTGCGTGAATAACTAGCGCGGACATGCAACTGACTCTGTTTCTTGGGTTACTGCTAGTTCGATGTTAGTTTCGCGGCCCCTGATTTTCGACGGACCGAACATGTCTTTTTTATTGCCACGGACTCGGTATTTGCTATGCACTTTGCTGCTTGCTTATTTGAGCGGCAACAGTGCCTTGGCCGCCCCTACGCCGGGGGATCAGGACCTTATCCGCGACCGCCAGAACCGGCTTCTCGAAGAGCAGCGTCGGCGCCTGGAAGAGCTCCAGGACCTGCCCGGCAAGAGCAATCAGCCACAGGCCCCGGCACAGCCTGCTGACACCCGCTGCTTCCCCATCCAGGACATCGAACTCAAGGGCGCCGACAGCCTCTCCGCAGCCGACCGTAACCGCCTGCTCAAACCCTATATCGGCCAATGCCTGGGCGTTACGCAGCTCAATGAACTGCTCAAGGTCATCACCGATTACTACATTGCCAAGGGCCGCGTCACCAGCCGGGCCTACCTGCCGCAACAGGACCTTTCCAGCGGCCACCTGCAAGTGCTGGTGGTCGAAGGCAAACTCGAAGGCCTGAAGGGCGCCCAGGGCAGCACGGTCACCGACCGCGAGCTGGCCATGGCGTTTCCCGGCAAGGTTGGCGAGGCCCTCAACCTGCGCGAAGTCGAGCAACTGGTGGATCAACTGAGCCGCTTGCCGTCCAAACAGGCGCAAATGGAACTGACCCCCGGCACCCAGATCGGCGGCAGCGAAGTGCTGGTCAAAAACCAGCCGCAAAAACCCTGGCGCGCCAGCCTGTCGCGCAACAACGACGGCCAGAAAAATACCGGCGAACAGCAGTGGGGCGCGGGTCTGGAATGGGACAGCCCGCTGGGCCTGGCCGACCAACTGATCCTGCGCGGCGGCCACGATGCCATCAGCGACCACCAGAAAACCTCGAAAAACAGCATGCTCTACTACAACGTGCCGTGGGGCTGGTGGAACTTCAGTTACACCTACAGTGAGAGCGATTACCGCACGCCGGGCAGCGTCGATGACTTCAAATACAAGCAATGGGGCGACAGCCAGAATCACCAGCTGCGCGCCGAGCGTGTGGTGCATCGCGATGACGTGAGCAAGACGTCGGTCAATGTCGGCCTCACTCATTTGCGCACCAACAACTACATCAACGACACACGCCTGGGCGTCAGCAGCAACCGCCTCAGCGAATTCCAGGTGGGTATCAGCCACGGGCGCCGTATCGGCAGCGCGTTCGTCAACCTTGATGTGGGCATGCAAAACGGTATCGGTGCCTTCGATGCGCAAAAGGATGAGCAGACCCGTATCCGCGGCAACCTCACGCCCACGCCGCGCTACCGCAAATACACCGCCACCCTGAGCTACCTGCAGCCGTTCACGCTGTGGGGCGAGTCATTGAGTTTTTCCAGCCTGGCCACCGGGCAGCGCAGTGAAGACGTGCTGTACGCGCCGCAACGCATGAGTCTTGGCGGCTCGTACTCGGTGCGGGGTTTCAAGGACCAGCAGTTGAACGGCGACAGCGGCGGCTACTGGCGCAACGAAGTGCGTTGGGCGCGCCCGGTGACCCTCGACTGGATGCGCCCGGCCTTCGCCGAGTACGGCGCCAGCGTCGGCTACGACCAGGGCGTGATTCGCAACGATCGCTACAACGATGACCAGCACGGCCGGGTATCGAGTAACTCCCTGGAGCTGTTTGCCCGTGGCAAGCACGTCAGCACCAGCGTGACGTTTGCCCATTCGCTGGAAAGGCCTGGCGTCGTGACCGAGCGCGAAGCGCCGATTTATTTCCGCCTGGATTTCTTCCTGTAATTCAACACCGCTGCCTTGAGATTTTGAATATGGACGTTCGCCCTGTTACTGCCCTGAAAAGCCTGAGCCAACGCGGCCTGGCCCTGATCCTGGCCAACGCGTTGTTCTGGCAGCCGCTGCTGGCCCAGGCCGAGGGCATCGTGGTCAGCGGCCCCGGCACTACCGTCGGGCAGGCGGGCAACGGCGTTCCGGTGGTGAACATCGCCACGCCCAATGGCAGCGGGCTGTCCCATAACCAGTTCAAGGACTACAACGTCGGTCCCAACGGCGTGATCCTCAACAACGCCACGGGCATGGTGCAGAGCACGCAGCTGGGCGGGATCATCGTCGGCAACCCGAACCTCAAGGGCGGCGCTGCGAATGTCATCCTCAACGAAGTCAACGGCGGCAGCCCCAGCCAGTTGCGCGGCTACACCGAAGTGGCGGGGCAGTCCGCCAAGGTCATCGTGGCCAACCCGTATGGCGTGAGCTGTAACGGTTGCGGCTTTATCAATACCCCCAACGTCACCCTGACCACCGGCAAGCCGATTCTTGACCAGGCCGGGCGCCTGGACCGCTACCAGGTGGACGGCGGTGCGGTGACCATCGACGGCCAGGGCTTGAACGCCAGCAACGTCGACCGCTTCGAGATCATTACGCGTTCGGCCAAGATCAACGCCAAGATCAATGCGCGCCAGCTCACCGTGATTGCCGGACGCAATGACGTCGACGCCCAAAGCCTGAAAACCACCGCGCGCGCCGACGACGGCAGCACCAAGCCGGAACTGGCCATCGACTCGTCGGCCCTGGGCGGCATGTATGCCGGTGCGATCAAACTGGTGGGCACCGAAGCCGGCGTGGGTGTGAAGCTCGACGGCACACTGGCAGCCAGTGGTGGCGATATTCAGCTCGACGCCAACGGCCACCTGAGCATGGCCCAGGCCGCCGCCAGCGGTGCGGTGGACATCAAGGCCGCGAGCCTGGAGACCAAGGGCGCCGTGTACGCGGGCACCACCCTCAAGGCACAGACCAAGGGCACCCTGAAAAACAGCAAGACCCTCGCCGCCCGCGACAGCATCACACTGACCAGCAACGGCCAACTGACCAACAGCGGCATCGTCGAGGCCGGGGTCAACGCCGATAACACGCGCAACACCGTCGGCGACGTCAAGCTCGAGGCCCAGCACATCAGCAATACCGGCACGGTGATCGCCAATCGCGAGTTCGGCGCCACCGCCAATACCCTGGACAACCAGGGCGGTACCATGAACGCCAAGCAGGTGTTGAACGTCACCGCCGCCAGCGTAGACAACCGCAACAACGGTCGCCTGCTCAGCGACGGCACGCAGACCCTCACCGTCAGCGGCCTGCTGGACAACAGCCAGGGCGGCATCATCGACAGCACCGGTGCCTTCACCCTGCACGGCGATACCCTGGACAACAGCGCCGGCAGCCTCACCGGTGGCGGCGCAATCACCCTGGACCTGATCGGCGACCTGATCAATCGCAATGGCAAGCTGGCGAGTGCCGGCCCGTTGCTGATCCAGCGCGCCGCCCACGTTGACAACCAGGGAGGCAAGCTCGCCAGCCAAGGTTTGCTGACCCTGTTCGCCAACAGCATCGACAACCGCAACAACGGTACCCTGGCCGCCAACGATGGCCTGACCCTGACCACCAGCGGCCTGCTGCAAAACGGCGGCAACGGCCTGATCCACAGTGAAAAGTCCGGCGTGACCCTTACCGCCGGCACCCTCGACAACGACGGTGGCCGCATCGCCGCCAAAGCCGGTGATGCGCAGATCGACGCCACTGACTTCAACAACGGCAGCGGCGCGCTGTTTGCTCGGGATCGCGTGCACCTGACCGGTATGAATGTGGATAGCGGCGGCGAGATCGCCGGCAACCGGATCGACGTCAGCCTGACCGGGGCCCTGGTTAACCGTGGCCTGATCGAGAGCGCCACCGCCCTCGACGTCGACACTGCCAGCCTCACCAACAGCGGCCAGATGCGCGCCCTCGGCACCACCGGCAAGACCCGCTACGCCATCGGCGGCCTGCTCAACAACAGCGGTAGCCTTGAGACCGCCAACGACCAATTGAGCCTCGCCGCCACCCGCTTCCAGAACACCGGCGGCAAGGTATTGCACGTGGGCACTGGGGCACTCGACCTCAGCGGCATCAGCCTCGACGATGTCGGCGGCAGCCTGGTGACCAATGGCGACCTGATCCTCGATAAGGCCAACTGGACCAACAGCACCGCGATCCAGGCCGGGCGCCTGACCGTCAACGTCGATAACCTGCAACAGACCGCCACCGGCAAACTGCTCGGCATCCGCGCCCTGGTCGGCAGCGGCAAGGACTGGACCGTGGGCGGCAGCGTCGCCAGCCAGGGCAGCCTGGATCTTTCGGTGGACAACCTGCTCAACGACCACGGCCTGATCTTCAGTGGCGGCGACATGAACCTCAAGGTCGACCGCCTGAAAAACCTCGGCGCCGCGATCTACGCCATGGGCAACCTGCGTGTCGATCGCGACGGCCAGGGCGGCCTGGCCACCAGCATCATCAACAGCTCGGGGACGATCGAGAGTGAGCGCAACCTGATCCTGGCGGCCAGCACGATCCAGAACATCCGTACTGTGCTCACCACCGAGTCCGGCATCTACAGCGCCTCCATCACGCCCATCGCCTGTATCGACGGGGTGACCGGTGGCGACTGCGAAGGCGGCAAGCAGAACCGGCCGTTCCAGATTACCCAGCGTGATCACTTCATCGTCAGCGATGCCACGGCGGCGTCCAGCATTACCTCGGGCGGCAACATGCTGCTCACCGGCGGCGAGCTGCTCAACAGCAGCAGTAGCATCGCCGCCGGCGTCAACCTCACGGCCATCGTCAACCAACTCACCAACGTCGGCGTCGTGACCCACGATACCCAGTATGACCGCGTCTTTACCTCAGCCCGCGAGCGCAAGCCCGGAGGCTGGTACCGTGAAGCCGCGGCCTTCACTCAACGCTATTCGGCAGGCCAGGACATGACCGGCGTCGAAGCCGGCCTGGCGTCGTTCATTGGCAAGATGGAGAGCGAAAAGACCGACCTGCGCAAAACCACCCAGCTGATGGTGCCCGACCAGAGCTACGCCGCCGTCATCCAGGCCGGTGGCAGTGTGGACGTGAGAGCCCAGGCCGGCATCGACAACAGCGTCGTGCAAGGTGGCTACACCTACGTCGGCAGCGGCGCCAACACCAAGGCGCCGGGCTACTCGACCCTGGTCAGCCTCAACGCGCAACTGCCACCGGACGTTGCCCAGCAACAGGTCAACCCGCTGGGCCTGCCCGGCTTCGACCTGCCCACCGGCCAGAACGGCCTGTTCCACCTCAACGACAGCGATGGCGCCAAAGGCCTGCCCACCAGCCAGTTCGCGGCCAACCCGCACAAGTACCTGATCGAAACCAACCCGCTGCTCACCGACATGCGCCAGTTCATGAGCTCGGACTACATGCTGACCAAGCTGGGCTACGACCCCGACACCGCGCAACGTCGCCTGGGCGATGGCTTCTATGAACAACGCCTGATCCAGCAAGCCGTGCTCGCCCGCACCGGCCAGCGCTTCATCGATGGCCAGACCAGCGACGCCGACCTGTTCAAGCACCTGATGGACAACGCCATCAGCAGCAAAAGCGCCCTGAATTTGTCCGTAGGCGTGAGCCTCACCGCCGAACAAGTCGCTGCCCTGACCCACGACATCGTGTGGCTGGAAAACGCCACCGTCGCCGGGCAACAAGTGCTGGTGCCGGTGCTGTACCTGGCCCAGGCGAATAACCGCCTGGCACCCAACGGTGCATTGATTTCCGGCACCGACGTCAACCTGATCACCGGCAGCCACCTCAACAACGCCGGCACCTTGCGCGCCACCGGCAACCTGCTGGCGAACGTCGGCAGCAACCTCACCAACAGTGGGTTGATGGAAGCCGGTGGTCGCCTCGACCTGCTCAGCGGCAACAACCTGACCAACCGCGCAGGCGGTGTGATCAGCGCGGGCAACGTCAACCTCGCCGCCGGCGCCGACCTGCTCAACGAACGCAGCGTCACCACCCACGAAAGCGCCAGCAGCTACCGCACCGAACGCAGCGACTTCGTCGACAGCGCCGCGCGCATCGAATCGGCCAACGATCTGGCCATGCAGGCTGGCGGCAACATCAACAACGTCGGCGGCGTGCTCAAGAGCGGTGCCGATGCCACAGTCAAGGCGGCGGGCGACGTCAACATCACCGCCTCGAAAAGCCTCGACAGCGGCGCCATCGGCAACCGCTCCAGTTTCACCACCATCGCCCAGCAAGGCTCGGTGGTCGAGGCCGGCCGCGACCTGCATGTGATTGGCGGCCGCGACATCAGCGCCGTGGCCAGCCAGGTCAATGCCAAACGCGACGTCAACCTGATTGCCACCCGCGACCTCAACGCCATTGCGGCGGCCAACGAGCAGCACTCCACGACCAACACGAAAAAGGTCAAGAGCATCGAAGACCACGTGCAGCAAGTGTCCAGCGTGATCAAGGCCGGCGGCGACGCCACCCTGAGCGCCGGGCAGAACCTGCAACTGGTCGCCAGCCAGGTCAATGCCGGCAACGAGGCGTACCTGGTATCCGGCAAAAACCTCGAGCTCAAAGCCGCGCAAGACCAGGACTACAGCTTCTACAGCAAGACCAAGAAAACCTCCCAGGGCAAGAAATTCCGCCTGGATGAAACTGACGTCGTGAACAACGTTGGCAGCCTTGTCAGCGCGGGGACGAACAGCACAGTCGTCGCCGGTGCCGACCTGCTGCTGGCTGGGAGTGCCGTCACTGCTGAAAAAGGCGCCACGCAACTGGTGGCCGGCCAGGACGTGAACATCCTCGCCGTCAGTAACGCCGACAGCGCCCGCCACGAACGCAAGGAAAGCAAAAGCAGCTGGGGCGGCCTCAAGTCGAGCAAAGTCCAGGACAAAGTCGACGAAAAACGCACCACCGCCCTGGGCAGCATGGTCTCCGGCGAAACCGTCACCGTCGCGGCCAAACGCGATGCCACGGTCACCGGTTCCAACCTGGTCAGCACCGGCGACCTCGCCGTCCAGGCCGGCCGCGACCTGACCATCGACGCGGCGCAAAACACCTTCGCCCGCATCGACATGCACAAGGAAAAAAATCGCGACCTCACCGGCGTGCTGACCGGCAACAAGCTCGGTCTGGACGACATGACCGGCAACCAGAAGCTGTACATAAACAGCTCGAAGCACAACGGCACGGCCAATGAAATGACCTTGACCGGCAGCACGATTGGTTCGAGCGCGGGCAATGTGTCGTTGACGGCGGGGCGTGAGTTGAAGGTGGTGGCCAGTGATCTGGTGAGCACCAAGAACATGGAGTTGAGTGGGGCTGATGTCACCGTTACTTCGGGGATGGAGACGGCCAGTCAGACCAGTAAGGACAGTTCCAAGAGCTTGGCGGTTGGGCG
>NZ_CVTH01000014.1:0-65872 GCF_900005955.1 Pseudomonas sp. 8 R 14
CATGCCCCAGAGCAAGTCGTGGGCGTTCACCATTGTTCCCGCAGCAGTTGGCGAACCTGGCTGGAGGCTGCCCGATTAGTCGCGCCGAGGCGTCCGCGCAGATCGGCGCTGCCGATGTCCTTGATCGCATTCAGCAGGCAATCACTGACCCGCGCTACATCGTCCGCCGTGGGCTGTTCAATCTGGCTGACCGACAAGGTCTCCCACAGCAAGCCGAGGCTGGCATAGCTGTCGATGTCATAGGCCATGGGCGGCACACTGGCGGCCAGGGCTTCCAGCTCTTCGACGCTGCGCAGGGTCACCCGCGCGGCCGAGGCCTTGCCCATGGCGTGCACCATTACGCCGGGGTCGCGCAGGGCAATCAGGCGGTTGGCCTGGTAGCCATGGGCCAGGAACGCACCGGACATGGCCTTGCCCACCAGCAGCGCAATCACCGGGTGGCCGGCGAGGCGCGCGCGGGCATAGCTGTCGGCCGCAGCGGCCAGGGCCTGGTGGATGCCGAGGGCTTCTTCGCGACGGCCATAGGCTTGGCTGGGCACATCGACGATGGCGATGATGGGCCGCTTGTCGCCGCGGGCGATGGCCTCATCGACGGCCTTGGCCAGGCCCCAGCCCTCGAGCAGGCCGACTTCGCCATTGCGCGCCCGAGGGAAGCGGTTTTGCGCGTCGGTCACCACGGCGACAAAGCGCACCTGTTGCTCACCCAATACACCGTCGGCCACCCTCAGCGACGCCGGCAAATCGTCTACAACTGGAGCGCCGGCGCTCAATGCGTTGAACCACTGCAAGCCTCTCATGAGCGTTCTCCCTGATACAGCTCGCGCACCGTCGCCGGGTCGATTTGCGCTACGGCGTCCAACTCGGCCAAGCGTGTGAGGTAATAATCAGCCTGGCGACTGCGTTGTTGGGCGGGCACGCCTTGCTGCAACAACGCGCTGACCGTCTGCTGGATCTGCGCCGCATCGTCGGCCACGTAACGGTCGGCCAGGCCGCTGTTGAAACGCTGTTCGCCGCCCGTGAGGCTCCAGATAAAAGGACGGTCGCGGGAGTCGTACTCTTCCAACCCGGCTTCCTGTTCGATCACCTGCGGACCATTCAGGCCCAGGCGCGCTTCGCGGGTGACGACGAGGTAGCTGCACAGCCCGGCGGCGATGGACATGCCACCGAAACAGCCAACGCTGCCCGCCACTACGCCGATCACCGGCTGGTACTGGCGCAGGTCGACAATCGCCGCGTGTATATCGGCAATCGCGGCCAGGCCGAGGTTGGCTTCCTGCAAGCGCACGCCGCCGGTTTCCAGCAGCAGCACGGCGCGGGTCGGGATGCCCTTGCGGTTGTCTTCGGCGGCCAGTTCCAGGGCGCCGGCGATTTTCGCGCCGCCCACTTCACCGAGGCTGCCGCCCTGGAAGTTACCTTCAATGGCCGCAATCACTACGGGCAAGTCGCCGATGCTGCCCTTGGCGATCACCACGCCGTCATCGGCCTGGGGCACCACCCCTTGGCGGCTGAGCCAGGGCGACATGACCCTCTGGAACGGGTCGATCAGTTCGCGAAAGGTGCCGGCATCCAACAAGGCCTTGGCCCGCTGCCGCGCACCCAGTTCCACGAAGCTGTGTTTAGCCAGCAAGTCAGTCATGGCCGATCTCCTCGAATCCCTGTTCCAGGCGCAAACGCACCACGCCGGGGGTGGCGCCGAAATCGTGGATATCAATGTTCAGGGCGGGTGGCGTCTGCTCTTGGAAAATGCGTTCGAACAGGTGCTGCCAGCGTTGTTCGGCGCCATTCACCGAGGTCTGTACCTGGATGGTCAACGTGCCGGCCGTGCCCGGCTCCAGCAGCACTTCCAGGTCGCCCGAGCCGACGCAACCCACCAGCGCACGGCCTGTTGGCGGCTGCCCGGCGGGGAATTCAAAGGATAAGGTTTCCATCACAACGCTCCGTCGAGGCGGTCGATAAACAGGCAGGCGGCCAACAGGTCGGCGGCGCCACCGGGGGAGGCATTCAGGGCCAGCAGTTGATGGTCCAGCTCATGCAGTTGGCGGCGCCCGGCGAGGCTTGCGCTGCCGCCGGCGTCGAGCACGGCCTGGGCACCGCGCTGCATGGCATGCAGGCCTTCCAGGCCGGCGCGATAGAGCACGCAGGTGTCGGCCAGGTCGGTCATGATCGCGAGCAAGGCGTCAAGACGCGCGTTCTGTTCACCGACGTTCTGGCGGCGGCTCTGGCGCAGTTGCGGCAGACCGCGTTGGGTCACGGCGGGGAAGCCCAATTGCGCTTCTTCACGGGCACCGCGTGCGCCGTAGCGTTGCGCGACCTGGGCGCCGTGGCTCATCGATTGGGGCGCGTAACGGTCGTTGAGCAGGGCCAGTCTGGCGGCGTTCAGCGTTATGGCTCGCGGTTCCAGGGCAGCCGCTGCGGTCAGCAGGCCAAGGGCCCAGATCGCACCGCGATGGGTGTTCACGCCGTGGGTGGTGACGAGCATCGCCTGTTCGCCTTCGCGCCCGATACGGCCGAGGGCTTCGCGCAGGGGCAAGCCGACTTCACCGAGTTCAAGCGCCGCCTCGGCCATTGCCTTGAACATCGGCCACAGCGACAGCGCCGAGGCGTGCATCAGCCCCAGGTGCAAATCACTGTGGGCGCCGTTGCCGCGACGGTCCACCAGGGCGGGCTTGGGCGACAGGTCGGCTTCATCGATCAGCGCATCGACGGCCATATCCGCCAGGCGATCCGCGAGGCTGAGTTCGTGCAGTTTAAGGGCGCGCATTTACCAGCTCCTGAATTTGGCGGGCGGGTTGTACAGGCCACCGGACCACTCCACCAGGTCGGCCACACTCTTGGCGGCCAACAGCTCGCGGGTGGCGTCGGTGCGGCGGATGCCCAAATCTTCGGGCAAGGCGATCAGGCCTTCGCGGCGCATGCGTGCGGTGTCCTTGGGGTTGTGGCGCATGCCGATGGCGGTGACCCCGGCGACGGCGGCGATCATCGCCTGGCGCTCTTCCAGGGACCGCGCCTTGTACAGGTAGGCGATGCCTTCTTCGGTGAGCAGGTGGGTGACGTCGTCACCGTAGATCATGATCGGCGCCAGGGGCATGCAGCTTTTGCGCGCCACTTCGACCGCATCCAGGGTGTTGACGAAGGTGGGCTTGCCGCCTTCCTGGAAGGTCTCGACCATCTGCACCACGAGCTTTTTGCCGCGCTCCAGCAGCGCTTCCGGCGCGTCGCCGTGACGCATGTCCAGCCACGCCGGCGTGCCGTGACGACGGCCACGCGGGTCGTGGCCCATGTTCGGCGCCCCGCCAAAGCCGGCGAGGCGGCCACGGGTCACGGTGCTGGAATGGCCGTCGCCGTCGACTTGCAGGGTAGCGCCGATAAACAGGTCCACCGCGTATTGGCCGGCCAGTTGGCAGAACATCCGGTTGGAACGCATCGAACCGTCGCGGCCGGTGAAGAACACATCCGGGCGCGCGGCGATGTAGTTCTCCATGCCCAGTTCGGTGCCGAAGCAGTGCACGCTTTCCACCCAGCCGCTTTCGATGGCAGGGATCAGCGTGGGGTGCGGGTTGAGGGTCCAGTTGCGGCAGATCTTGCCCTTCAGGCCCAGGGATTCACCGTAGGTGGGCAGGATCAATTCGATGGCAGCGGTGTTGAAGCCGATCCCATGGTTGAGTGACTGCACATTGTGTTTTTCGTAGATGCCGCGGATCGCCATCATCGCCATCAATACATGCACCGGCTTGATATGGCGCGGGTCGCGGGTGAACAGCGGCTCGATGTAGAACGGCTTGTCGGCCACCACCACAAAATCCACCCAACTGGCGGGGATGTCGACGCGGGGCAAGTCGCTGACGTCATCCACCAACTGGTTGACCTGCACGATCACGATGCCATCGCTGAACGCGGCGGGTTCGATCAGAGCCGGGGTGTCTTCGGTGCTGGCGCCGGTGTAGATATTGCCGGCACGGTCGGCCATGAAACCGGCGGACAGTACGACGTTGGGGATCAGGTCCACCACCAGCCGTGCATAGAGCTCGATGTAGGTGTGGATCGCGCCGATTTCCAGCAGGCCGTCTTCGAGCAGTTGGCTGATGCGCAGGGATTGGGTGCCGGCGAAGGAAAAGTCCAGCTTGCGCGCAATGCCCTTTTCAAACAGGTCCAGGTGCTCGGACCGCCCGACGCTGGGCATGATCATGTGCAAATCGTGGAGTTTGGCCGGGTCAGTCTGGGCCAGGGAGCGCGAGAGGAAGTCGGCCTGCTTCTGGTTGTTGCCTTCCAGCACCACGCGGTCGCCGGGGAGGATCAGCGCCTCAAGCGCCTCGACAATCCTGTCACTGGGCAAAACCGCCCCGTCTGCGATTTTTTTGACCAGCCCCAGCCGCCGCTGCTTCTCGTCGCGCCGCCGCGTCCAGCGCGAGTCGGGGTTTATTGTTGTTGTCATGGTCGCTCCACGGGTTTGCTGTCGTGGGCTGTACCTTAGGAGTGATTCAGGGGGCCATCAATCAAGCTGGGCGGTGGATCGTTACGGTTGGAGTAATGGAGCATCAGCAAACGCTGACCCGAGCCAAAAGATGATCTAAATGTGGGAGGGGCGGTGCGACGATTCGACTTGCCCCCGATGGCGGTGGGTCAGCTAAGTGATGTATCAACTGACACTCAGCCATCGGGGGCAAGTCGAATCGTCGCACCGCCCCTCCCACATTTGCTCAGTAGTGCCTGTTAGATAGCGGTCCCAAAAAGGGAATGATCAGTCCCTGGCTGGGACCTCTTCCGCAGAAGGGCTGACCTGCTCCAGAGCTCTATCCACCAACAACTGCCCCAACTCGGCCATTTGCTGGATCCCAAGCATGATGGCGCGCTGGGAAGTGTCCAGGTCGAAGGCCAGGTTGCAGGTGAGTGCGTTGAGGGAGGACAGGGTTTCGCTGGCGTTGACCAGCAGGGTTTCGGTGTTTTGGTGGGGGTTTACGGTGAAGAGGCTTGCGGGCGGATTGGGGGTAGGTTTAACCATGATTTACAACTCCGATATGTGATGGAGACTGCCCTTTTCCGCTTGCACGCGAATTAAGGTGGCAGCTGTGCGCAGGTGTGCAAGACCGGGCATATCGGACCCCGGCAGACCCCGAAGGATCTCCCACGCACAGCCGCCATAACAAATACAGCAGGCATAAAAAACGCCCGTTGAATGGCTATGGGCGTTGGTGCGCCGACATGTAACCGGACTTGCACGTCCGTGTCACCGTTTTTTGTGATGACGGGACGAAGACTAGGCGCGCTGACTGCACGCGACAAGTTCATGCATAACCCAAAATCTTGCAGGAAAAATCCGAAGCCCCAGCCGCAGCCGCCAGCCAGCGCAAGGCCAAAGCCCTGCAATAGGGTGACGCGGAGCGTGGGAACGATCATCGACACTCAGAAGAGAATTATCTGACAGACTTTTCAGGTTGTTGCTCGGAACCGTTGTCCCTAGGCTTTTCGCTCCGAATAGCTACGGGCAGGCATCATGAACCCGATCGTTAATCCCGATGCAAGGCCATTGCAGAGCGTGATGTATCACATCACAATCGCGCCATGATCGTCAGCTGGAAACATAAAGGACTCAGGGCGTTCTATGAGACCGGTTCAACCAGAGGCATCAACGCAAATCATGCAAAGCGCTTGCGCCGCATGCTGCTCATTCTGGACAAGGCCGAGCACCCAGATGCACTGGATCTGCCCGGCTGGCGCTTCCACCGTTTGAAGGGCGACCTGATCGACTACTGGTCAGTCAGCATAAGTGGTAACTGGCGCATCATTTTTCGGATGTTCGACGATCAGGTCGAACTGGTTGATTATCTTGATTACCACTGAGTAGAGGTATCGATATGGGTATGCACAACCCACCTCACCCAGGTGAAATTCTGCTTGAGGACGTGGTCCCAGCCTTGGGCATCACCATCACCGAAATGGCTAAACGTCTTGGCTTTGCCCGCGAAACTTTTTCAAGGATCTTGCATGGCCACGCTCCCGTCAGCCCGGACCTTGCCGTCCGGTTGGAGCGAGCCGGCGTAAGTACTGCACAACTATGGCTATCGATGCAAAGTGCCTACGACTTGTGGCAGGCCGAGCATCGGGAGCAGCCGTTAATTGAGCGGTTTGCGCGGATTGATTGAGGGCTTGAGCAAGTCTCCCTGCGTAGCAGCTGTCGAGCCCTGGCGAGGCTGCGTCAGCGGTGTGTCAGACGGGCCGCAAGCGCAGCCTCGCCGGGGCTCGACAGCTGCTACGCAATATCACATTCAGATGCCCCTCCCACAGGGGATCCTCACATGACTTAGATTCACGCCAACCCGGACTCCACCAGCAACGCCTCGAGCCCCATCAAATCCGGCACCTTAGCCACATGTTCCCCCACCTGCACCGCCGCCAGTTCCAGCGGGCACAGCGGCACGTCCACGTAGCTCAATTCGCTATCGAGCTTGTACGACCGTGGAATCCCCTGGATCACCAGCGCAATAAACTTCAACGTGGGTCGGCCGCCCAGTGCATTCAACACCACGATCCGCGAGCGTTCGCCGGTCACGCCGGCCTCGCCGCACGCCGCTTCAAAGCTGATCAACGGGATGTGCCGATCCCGCCACGTCACTTGCCGCAAATACCACGGCGGCGCATCGCTGGCCGGTTCGCCGCGTTGGAAGTCGATCAACTCGGCGATGGCGACGTTGGGCAGTATCAGGTGGCGGTCGGCCAGGGGCAGGAGCAGGCCGGTGAGTTGGCTGGTGCGGTGGTCAAGCACGGGATTTGCTCCAGTAGGCGATGCTTTCGAGCAGCACCGATTCCTGGTACGGCTTGCCCAGGTAGTCGTTGACGCCGATGGCCATGGCGCGGTCGCGGTGTTTCTGGCCGGTGCGGGAGGTGATCATGATGATCGGCAGGCGCATCAGCCGGGGGTCGTTGCGCACCTGGATGGCGACTTCGAAGCCGTCCATGCGCGGCATTTCGATGTCGAGCAGCATCAGGTCGGGGGTATGTTCCTCGAGCACGGCAAGGGCGTCGATGCCATCCTTGGCGGTGAGTACGTTCATGCCGTTGCGCTCCAACAGGCGGCTGGTGACTTTGCGCACGGTGACCGAGTCGTCCACCACCAGCACCAGCAGCGGGCGCTTTTTCAGCGGGTCGTTGAGGATCAACGGAGCATCCACCGCCTGGGCCGGCAAGGCCGGTTGCCGGGCGCGGATGTGCGCGAGCAGGTCGATGATCAACACCACGCGCCCATCCCCCAGGATGGTCGCGCCGGATAACCCCTGCACCCCGGAAAACTGCGGGCCCAGGCCCTTGACCACAATCTCCCGGGTGCCGGCCATGGCGTCCACATGCACCGCCACGCGGCGCTCGTTGCACTGCACCAGCAACACCGGCACGGGTTGATACTGGCCCAGTAATTTCGGGCGACCGACGGTGTGCAGCAGGTCACCCAGGTAAAACAGCTCGTAGCGTTGGCCGGCATATTCATAACACGGCGGATCCTGCTGGTAGTGCCCCGCCAGCTCATGGGGCAGCACCCGCACCAGCCCTTCGATGGTGTTGAGCGGGATCGCGTATTGATCGTCCGCGCAGTGCACCATCAACGCCCGATTGACCGACACGGTAAACGGCAGGCGGATGCGAAAGTGCACGCCCTCCCCCGGTGTCGAGTCAATGAACATCGAGCCGCCGAGCTGGCGCACTTCTTCGTGCACCACGTCCATGCCCACGCCGCGCCCGGAAATCTGCGTGATCTTTTCCGCCGTGGAGAACCCCGGCTGCAGGATGAACTGCAACACATCACGGTCGCTCATCTCTTGATGAGGGGCGAGCAAACCGCGCTTGATCGCCTTGCGCCGCACCGCTTCCAGGGGCACGCCGGCACCGTCGTCGCGCATGTCGAAAACGATATCGCCGCCTTCGTGGGTCAGGTCCAGGGTGATGCGGCCCTTCTCCGGCTTGCCGGCCAACAGCCGCGCATCGCGGGACTCCAGGCCATGGTCGACGGCGTTGCGCAGCATGTGTTCCAGCGGTGCCGCCATGCGCTCCAGCACATTGCGGTCCATCTCGCCCTCGGCATTGCCGACGATGAATTCCACGTCCTTGCCCAACTCGCCCGCCACCTGGCGCACGATGCGTTTGAGGCGCGGCAGCATGCGTTCGAAGGGCACCATGCGCGTGCGCATCAGGCCTTCCTGCAACTCGGTGTTGATGCGCGCCTGTTGCTGCAACAGGCCATGGGCGTCCTCGTTGCGGCGGTCGAGGGTGTCCTTGAGGTCGAGCAGGTCGGAGGCCGATTCCGACAGCGCCCGGGACAGTTGCTGCAACTGCGAATGACGGTCCATTTCCAGCGGGTCGAATTCTTCATAGCCCAGGCGCTCGGCCTCGGCCTGTTGACGACTGAGGATGCGCCCCTGGGTTTCGGTGTCGAGGCGGCGCAGTTGGTCGCGCATGCGTTCGATAGTGGTTTCCACCTCATGCAGGGCAATGCGTGCGTCGTTGACTTGCTGCTCGATACGGCCACGGAAGATCGAGGTCTCGCCGGCCAGGTTGACCAGGTCGTCCAGCAGGTCAGCGGAAATCTTCACCATGTCGGCGCCGGGATCAACCACCGCTTCGACCTTGCCTGCGGGCAGCGCCACGGGCGTCACGGGCTCATCGCTGGGGTGCACCAGGCTCTTGATACGTTCGATGAGCTTGTCCACCGACCCCACCGGCAGCCCATCCGCCACGGCGTCGATCATCTGCGCCAGGCGGTCGTGGCAGCCCTGCAGCAACGCGAACAGTTCGGCGGACGGCGCGAGCAAACCGGCGGACAGCCCTTCGTAGAGAAATTCCAGCTCATGGGCCAGGTCACCGATCGGCCCGATCTCGACCATGCGCGCGCCGCCCTTGAGGGTGTGCAGGTCGCGCAGCAGGGTTTCGACTTCCTGGCGATTGTTCGGCTCGGCCTGCCAGCGCAGCAAGGCGCTGCCGGAGCTGTCGAGAATGTCGGCGGCTTCTTCGAGGAAGATGTCCAGCAACTCGGGGTCGGTGCCCGGCGTTTCCGCAGGTGGAGCGGCCTGTGCAGCCGGCATGCCGCCCTGGCGTAGCGCGCGCAACCTGGCGACCAGTTCGGCGCTGTCGCTCAAGGGTTGATGGTGCTGCAGTTCCTCCAGTTGCAAGGCCAGTCGCTCATGGCTGGCCATCAGCACCTGCGACAGCTCGCTGGAGTAGCTGTAGCGCCGATCCACCAGGCCTTCGTACACGCACTCCAATTCATGGGCAAGGTCGGCCACCGGTCCGATGTCGGCCATGCGCGCGCCGCCCTTGAGGGTGTGCAGGTCGCGCTGCAGGGACGACAACGGCGCGGCACTGTCCGGCTCCAGCAGCCAGCGCTTGAGCGACTGCCCCGCACTGTCGAGGATATCCACGGCTTCTTCGAGGAAGATCTCCACGAGTTCATCGTCGATCCACGTTTCATCCTGCAGTTGCGCGGTGGCGGCGCCCAGTTCGGAGATGCTCAGGGTACGGCTGCCGTCGCTTTTGATCAGGCCGGTGGCAGAAGGGTCCAGCGCATCGTCCAGCAGTTCGCGCAGGGCGTGTACACGTGCCGGAGCCGGGATGATTTCCTGGCCGGCGGCCAATTGATCGAGCATGCTGATCAGCGCCTCATGGGCCTGTTCGGCCTCATGGAAAAACCGTTCGCTGACCGCCAGGCTGCTTTCTTCCACGGCGCCGTAGAGGTCGAGCAAGGCTTCGCAGAGTTCATCGATGGCGTGCAGGTCAGCAACATGCGCGCCCTCCCCCAACGTGGTCAATTCATCCAGCAGCGCGGTGAGTTCCTGGCGTTCGCCGGGGTGTTGCTGCCAGCGGCGCAGCAGGCTTTCGGCGTCGAGCAGAATGTCCATGCCCTGGGCCAGGAAGTTGGCAATCAGTTGCGGGTCGCGCTTGATCCGCAACCCCGTGTTGGGGGCGTCGAGCAGCGCGGCCAGTTGATGGTCGAGCAGGGCCTGGGTACGGCGGATCAAGTCATCCGCGCCCTTGATCGGCACCAGGGGATCGCGGTCCAGTTGACGCAACCCGCGCTGGAACAGGCCTTCGGCTTCCAGCAGCAACTCGACTTCGTCCAGGTCCAGCGGCAGGCGATGGGCCTTGTATTCGCGGGTCAGGTGATCCAGTGGGCGCACCAGCTCGGCGATGGGCAACACGCCAGCCATGTAGGCGCTGCCCTTGAGGGTGTGCAGGGCCCGTTGCAGTTCATCGCTGACTTGCAGCGGCACATGCTCGGCGGCCTGTTGCAGGAAGTGGTTGAGGCTGTCCAGATGGCTCTGGGCTTCGTTGCGGAAGATCTCCAGCAACATCGGATCGTGGGGTTCGGCGCCTGACCCTGCGCCGTTGGCCCAGGCGTGGGCGCGGGCGGCCAGGGCGTCGACCTCATCGCGCTGGTGTTGCTCGCCCGTCGCGAAGTCGGCGATCAATGCCGGCAGCAGGGCCACGGCGTCATCCAGCACCTGTTGGATCTCGGGGCCGAGGGCCACACTGCGCTCGAGCACACGGTTCAGCAGGTTTTCCACGGCCCAGGCCAGCTCCGCCAGCACCAGGGCGCGTACCATGCGGCCGCTGCCTTTCAGGGTGTGGAAAGCGCGGCGCATTTCGCCCTGGGCGGTTTTGTCCGCGCTGTTGGGCAGGTGCCGGTGCAGCACCTCAAGGACTTCCTCGGTTTCTTCGAGGAAGACATCGCGCAGTTCATCGTCGATGGGCGCTTCATCGGCCGGCGGCGGCAGCAGGCTACCGGGGCGTTGCAAGGCCGGCGGATTGAGGCCCGAAGTGGGGTTGGCCAGTGCGTCGAACTGCGACTGGCTGGGCGCAACCTCGCTCGACAGCGCGCCATCGGGTGCTGCCAGCGCCTGGCGCCAGGGTTTTTCGGCAGGCAGGTAGCCCAGCGCAGCCAGGCTTTGGGTGGCCATTTCCAACACCCGTTCACCGGCGGCGTCCGGGTCCTGGAGCATGCGCTCGAGGTAATACTCCAGGCTGCTGATCACGTCAGCGAAATGCCCCAGTTGTACCTCCGACGGCGGGTTGTCGTTGACCATCAACTGTTCGTCGACATAATCGGTGCAACCGCGCATCAGGCTTGCCGCGCGGGGCAAGGGGATCATCGCCAGCGCGCCGCGCACCTGGCTCAGCAGTTCCGGCAGGGATTCCAGGCGCTGGCGGTCCCAATCGGCTTCGATACAGTCGATCACCAGCTCCTTGGCTTGCTGCAGGCACTGGCAGGATTCGCGGATGACCAACTGGTGGATCTGGGTCAGGTCGGTGGTGGGCAGGCGGCTCTCTTCATGGCCTTCCGGCTCGACGGTGCCGACCATTCCCGCCAGCGTGGCTTCCACATAGAGCAGCGCGCCGGCGACGTCCATCAACACCGCATCGTTGGGCTCGCGATGCCCCTGGGCCAGGCTCAATACCACGGCCAGCTGGTCGATGATGACTTTGCGCGGCTGGCCAAACCCCAGCACCGCGAGGGTATCGGCAATCTGTCGCAGGGGCGCCAGCAGCGCGTCGAGGTCGCTCGTGTGCTGGCGGTCGCTGCGCACGAACAGGTCGAGGCGCTCTTTGACCCGGACCAACTCTTCACACAACGCACCGAGCACCGAGCCCATGGCGTTGCGATCCGGCCCGGCAAGGCGCGCGCGTTCGGCGTCCACCACCGTGCTGTCGGGCAAGGCCTCATCCAGGCTGTAGCGCTCTTTCAGACTCTGCATGCGCGGGGTCGGTCGGGTGACTTTGGCGACGTAAAACAACAGGCTCTTGAGCAGTTCATCCGGTGCGGGTTGGTTGATCCCGCCGATGCCCTGTGCCAGCAGGCGCTTGAGCTGCTTGTCGCTGGCCTTGAGCAGGCTGCGCAGCGCCGGGCTGTTGGCGACTACGCCGGTGAGCATGCCCTCGACCAGCGCCGACGCCACTTGCCACAGCGGCAACAGCGGCGCGCCCTGGCACAGCGCCTCAAGGCGCGCGAACACCCGCGCCATATCTTCCAGGTTGCTCGGCCCGTGGTCTTCACGCAGCAGCCCGGCGAGGGCTTGCTGCAACAGTTGATGCCACTGGCGCAGTTGCGCCTGGAGGTCGGCCGGCGCGCGTTGAGCCAGGGCGTCATCGGCAAGCGGCGCAATCGACAGCAGTTGCGGGCTGAACAAGCTGGTTTCCGACAGCAGGCTTTCGCCGTGGGCACTGCGCAGGTCGTTGAGCAGCGGCAGCACCACCAGCGGTAAATCACGGCGAGCGCTGTGCACCCGGTCAAGGTACAACGGCAGTTGGCCCAGGGCCTGTTGCAGCAGGCGGATACTTTCCTCGCGCTGGCCGACATGCCCGGCCTGGAGCGCCAGGGCCAGTTCTTCGATCTCTTCGGCCAGCAGCGCCGCGCCGTAGAACTCGACCATTTGCAGCGCACCATGCACCTGGTGGATAGCGTCCAGGCACTGGCTGATCACGCCATCGTCGTGGGTCTCGACAAATGCATCCAGCGCCGAACGGGCCTGTTTCAGGGTTTCGGCAATGTCGCCCTTGACCCATTCGAGGGCCACGTAGTCGTGCCGATCAACCATAACTGCTCCGCTTAGAATTCGTGGGTTGCCTGGATCTCAAAGCCAATGGAGATCGAGTGTGGGAGGTGGCAAGCCCCTCCCACATTTTGACTGCATTTCAATCATCAGCCTGTTTGGCCGCTGGCAGGGTGAAACCCGACACCGACCTGCGCAACTGGCTGGCCATCTTCGCCAAGTTGCCGATGCTTTCGGCGGTAGCGGTGGAGCCCGATGACGTCTGCGTGGTGATCTGCTGGATCACGTTCATGGTCAGGGAGATCTGTCCCGCCGATGAGGTCTGTTGCTGCGCCGCGTTGGAGATGCTCTGGATCAGCGCGGCCAGGGTTTTCGATACGCCTTCGATCTCTTCCAGCGCCACCCCGGCGTCCTGGGCCAGCCGTGCACCGCGCACCACTTCGGTGGTGGTCTGTTCCATGGAGATGACGGCTTCGTTGGTGTCGGCCTGGATCGCGCGCACCAGGGTTTCAATCTGCCGGGTGGCCGCCGACGAACGTTCGGCCAGCCGCTGCACTTCATCGGCCACCACCGCAAAGCCGCGTCCGGCATCCCCGGCCATGCTCGCCTGGATCGCGGCGTTGAGGGCGAGGATGTTGGTCTGGTCGGCAATGTCGTCGATCAGGCTGACGATGTCGCCAATCTCCTGGGACGACTCGCCCAGGCGCTTGATGCGCTTGGCGGTGTCCTGGATCTGTTCGCGGATGTTGTCCATGCCGTGGATGGTGTTGTGCACCACCTCATTGCCTTTGTTGGCGATTTCCACCGAACGTTCCGCCACCGCCGATGATTCGGCGGCGTTGGCCGACACCTGGTCGATGGACTGGGCCATCTGGTTGATCGCGGTGGAGGCTTCGGCGATCTGCTGGGCCTGATGCTCGGAGGCCTGGGCCAGGTGCATGGCGGTGGCCTGGGTCTCTTGCACGGCACCCGCCACTTGCCCGGCGGTGAGGTTGATGGTGGCCACCAGGTCGCGCAGCTGGTCCACGGAATAGTTGATGGAGTCGGCGATGGTGCCGGTGAAGTCTTCAGTCACCGAGGCGGTCACAGTGAGGTCGCCGTCGGCCAGGTCTTCGATTTCATCGAGCAGGCGCATGATCGCGTTCTGGTTGCGCTCGTTCTTCTCGGCGGTCTCGTGCAGTTGGCGGTTGGTTTCGCGCACCATCACCAGGCCGATCAGGATGATCGAGGCCAGCGCCAACAGGCCCAGCACATAGCCGCCGATGGTGTCGAAGCTGCGTCCGCTGGCGAGGTTTTCAAAACCGGTGGCCAGGTGCGAGGCTTCATCGAGCAGGGTTTGCGACAGGTTGAAAATATTGCTCGCCGAGGCGCGGACCTGGAACAACTGCGGCGAGGTTTCGAGGATTTCATCCACGGAGCCGGAGACAAACTCGAACAACTCGGCGATTTCCGCCAGCCGCGCGCGGGCATCGCGGTCTTCGACCTGGGTGATGCGCAGCCCGGGGTTGCCGTTGAGCATGCCATTGAGCACCTGCCCGAAGCGATTGGCATCGCGGCCAAAGGTGTCGGCGGCCTGGACGGCGGTTTCGTCACCGGCCAGCACCGTGTTGACCGCGCCCAGGATACGTTCGGCCAGCAGCGACTGGCGCTGGGCCAAGGCCACCTGGCTGGCCGGCGCGCCGCGTTGCAGCAGGATGTCGACGACCTTTTCCGACTCCATCTGCAATTGCGGTACGGTTTCGGCGAGGGTCGCGGCCACTTGGTGCAGGGACAGCACGGTCTGTTCGCTGGCGAGGATCGCGTCGGTGTTTTTCAACAGCGCTTCCCAGTCCGTCTGCACCGCGCGCATTTCGGCGCGGACCGCACTGGGCGCAGCGGGCAGGCCGGTTTCCGGGTCGCCTTTTTTCAGGTAACCCCAGCGCTGGGCAAAATCGTTGCGCGCGTCGCCCAACAGCTTGAATGCGGCGGCCTTGCCGGCGGCGGCCTCGGTAGCGTTCTTGGCGATGCGTTGGGACAGCACGCGCAGTTCACCGGCGTGGCCGATGTACTGCTTGTCGTAGGTGGACTGGGTGTTGAGGTAAGCAAAGTTGGCGAACAGCAGCATGATGAATACGATCAGCGCGATAAACAGCACGATGATCTGTGAACGGCTGCGCGAGCCGGCCTGGGGTTTGGGCGTAGTAGCGGTGGTCATGCGGCGACATCCATGAAGCCAGGGGCCTGGGCCAGGGCGAAGGGGCTGAAGACCTGCCACAGCGGCTCGCCGTCGAATTGGCCCTGGATAAATGGCGCGCCGGGGCTGGGGCTCGCCAGCAAGGCGTCTTGTGCAAAATGCTGCATCCCCACCACCTCGTCTACCAACAGCCCGACAAACAGATCGTTGTATTCCACCACCAGCACCCGCCGTTGCTTGCGCGCCTTGGACAGCTCAAGGCCAAGGAAGCCGCCGAGGTCCATCACCGGCAGCAAACGCCCGCGCAGGTTAGCAACACCCCTGACCCAGGCCTTGACCCCGGGCATTAAAGTGCAACGCGGCTCATGCAGGACTTCGGCGACTTCGCCCATGGGCGCGACATACCAATGCTGCCCCAGGCGAAAGCCAATCCCGCTCCAGCGTTGCAGGCGGGTTTCCTGGGACGGCAGGTCGGCGGCCAGCAGGCGGCAGCGGCGGTCGATGTCCAGCAGCAACTCGAAGGCGGTTTGCGACTCGGTCATGATGGCGTGCCGTCAGCCGGCCAGCACCTTGTTCAGGGTGGCGATCAGGGTTTCCTCGTCCACAGGCTTGGTCAGGTAATCCTTGGCACCCTGGCGTGCGCCCCAGATCTTGTCGGTCTCCTGATCCTTGGTGGTAATGATGATGATCGGGATGCCGTTGGTTTCCGGCTCCTTGGACAGCTGGCGGGTGGCCTGGAAGCCATTGAGGCCCGGCATCACGATGTCCATCAGCACGGCGTCAGGCTTTTCCTGGCGGGCCAGGGCCACGCCGTCGGCGCCGTTCTCGGCCTTGAGGACCTGGTGGCCGTGCTTTTCCAGCATGCCGGTCAGTTTGTACATTTCGGTCGGCGAATCGTCGACGATCAGAACACGTGCCATGGTTTTCCCCACTACATTGGTCGGCGCCGGCCCTTGTGAGGCGGCGTCAGTGTGCTTGTTCCACTGCGGCGAACCCGGGCACATAGGCCTTGATCGCACTCAGCAGTTCTTCCTTGCTGAAAGGCTTGGTCAAAAACTGATCGACACCCACGATGCGCCCCTTGGCCTTGTCGAACAGACCGTCCTTGGAAGACAGCATGATCACCGGGATCGACTTGAACACCGGGTTGTTCTTCACCAGGGCGCAGGTCTGATAGCCATCCAGGCGCGGCATCATGATGTCGACAAAGATAATGTGCGGGTGATGATCCACAATCCGGGCCAGGGCATCAAAACCGTCGATGGCCGTGATGACATCGCAGCCCACGTTCTTCAACAGCGTCTCGGCGGTGCGGCGGATCGTCTTCGAATCGTCGATCACCATCACTCTCAAGGCGTTGGAATGCTGTTCCATATCTGCTCTACCATCGCCACAGCGAATCGGTTTTCGGTGTGTACTGCCTGATGTTGCACAGGATGAGCGCCGCAGGCCTTGGAATTCAAGGGCTGCTGCGCCGTGGCAGTCTTTTTAGCACAGTCTCGGGGAGCAATCTATCGAGGCACCCGCCCGGTGGTTTTTCCTTGACCCACAACAGCCGCAGCGCCACTCTGACGCCACTTTTATGCGCCCCAATTTTGCTAGAGGAAATCCCCCATGAGCGTTCGCGTCGGCATTGTCATGGACCCTATCGCCAGCATTTCCTATAAAAAGGACAGCTCGCTGGCCATGCTGCTGGCTGCCCAGGCCCGCGGCTGGAGCCTGTTCTATATGGAGCAGCGCGACCTTTACCAGGGCGACGGCGAGGCCCGTGCACGCATGCGCCCGCTGCAGGTGTTTGCCAACCCCGAGAAGTGGTTCGAACTGCAGGACGAAATCGACAGCCCCCTGAGCGACCTCGACGTGATCCTGATGCGCAAGGACCCGCCGTTCGACATGGAGTTCGTCTACTCCACCTACCTGCTGGAGCAGGCCGAACGTGCCGGCGTGCTGATCGTCAACAAGCCGCAAAGCCTGCGTGACTGCAATGAAAAGCTGTTCGCCACGTTGTTCCCGCAGTGCACACCGCCCACCGTGGTCAGCCGTCGTGCCGACGTGCTGCGTGAATTTGCCGCCAAGCATGGCGATGTGATCCTCAAGCCGCTGGACGGCATGGGTGGCACCTCGATCTTCCGTCACCGCGCCGGCGACCCGAACCTGTCGGTGATCCTCGAAACCCTGACCGCCCTGGGCACCCAGCAAATCATGGGCCAGGCCTACCTGCCGGCGATCAAGGACGGCGACAAACGCATCCTGATGATCGACGGCGAGCCGGTGGATTACTGCCTGGCGCGTATTCCGGCGGCAGGCGAGACCCGTGGCAACCTGGCGGCAGGCGGTCGAGGCGAAGCGCGGCCGTTGTCCGACAAAGACCGCTGGATCGCCAGCCAAGTTGGCCCGACCCTGCGGGAAAAGGGTTTGCTGTTTGTAGGCCTTGACGTAATTGGGGAAAACCTCACCGAAATCAATGTCACCAGCCCGACCTGCATTCGCGAGATCGACAACGCATTTGGCACGAACATCGGCGAAATGTTGATGGCCGCCATCGAACGCAAGCTGCAGGCCAAGTGATATAGAACAGCCGGACACACACCAACATTGCGCTATCATGCCCGACCTGTGAAACGCGCGATGTTGGTTTTCTTGTCATGACACTCCCGTCCGATCTGCCCTCCGAACTCTCCCACAGCGGCGTGCGCCCGGCTGATCGGCTCGGATTTACCCTGTTTCTTGCGGCATTGATTCACCTGGCCTTGATCCTCGGCGTGGGTTTCACCATGGTCGAGCCCAAGCAGATCACCAAGACCCTGGAAATCACTCTCGCCACGTTCAAGAGCGAAAAGAAGCCCGAGAAGGCGGACTTTATCGCCCAGGACAACCAGCAGGGCAGTGGCACCCTGGACAAGAAGGCGATCCCCAAGACCACCGAAGTGGCGCCCTTCCAGGACAACAAGGTCAATAAGGTCACACCGCCGCCGGCGCCCAAGCCTGAAGTCAAACAGGCCACGCCCAAGCCCACGGTGACCACCGTCGCACCCAAGCCGCAAAAAGCCCCGGTCCAGCGCGAGAAAACCAAGACCGAGCCGCAACCCGAGCCCGTGAAGCCGGCACCGACGTTCGACAGCTCGACACTGTCCGACGAAATCTCCAGCCTGGAAGCCGAACTGGCCCATGAACAACAGCTTTACGCCAAGCGCCCACGCATTTACCGCCTGAACGCCGCCTCGACCATGCGCGACAAGGGCGCCTGGTATAAGGACGAGTGGCGTAAGAAGGTCGAGCGCATCGGTAACCTCAACTACCCGGAAGAGGCACGGCGCCAGCAGATCTACGGCAATTTGCGTCTTTTGGTGTCGATCAACCGCGACGGCACCTTATATGAAGTGCAGGTGCTGGAGTCGTCCGGTCAGCCGCTGCTGGACCAGGCGGCCCAACGCATCGTGCGCCTGGCCGCGCCCTTTGCCCCGTTTACCGGGGACTTGAACGATGTGGACCGCCTGGAAATCATCCGCACCTGGAAGTTTGCCAAGGGTGATCGCCTTTCCAGCAACTGAACGCGCCGTCCTACAGAAAAGCCGACAGCACTGTATTCGGGTCACGTCCAGCTTGTCAGTTCGCCCCTCCAACGCCACACTAGCGGACATGAAAAATGTCAGCCCGACCTACCTCAAGCACCAATTCCTGATCGCCATGCCCCATATGGCCGACCCGAACTTTGCGCAGACCTTGACCTACATCGTCGAGCACACGGCCAATGGTGCCATGGGGTTGGTGGTGAACCGCCCGCAGGCGCTGAACCTGGCCGATATCCTTGAACAGCTGCGTCCGGAGGTCGACCCGCCGGCCCGTTGCCAGGGCGTGCCGATCTACATCGGCGGGCCGGTGCAGACCGATCGCGGCTTTGTGCTGCACCCCACCGGGCCGAAGTTCCAGGCCACGGTGGACCTGGACGGAGTCTCGCTGTCCACCTCCCAGGACGTGCTGTTCGCCATCGCCGACGGCGTGGGCCCTGAGCAAAGTGTAATCACCCTGGGTTACGCCGGCTGGGAAGCCGGGCAGCTGGAAGCCGAACTGGCCAGCAATGCCTGGCTGACCTGCCCGTTCGATGCCGACATCCTGTTCAACACCGCAAGCGAACTGCGCCTGGAAGCCGCCGCGGCCAAGCTGCGGGTCAACCTCAGCCTGCTGACCAGCCAGGCGGGGCACGCCTGATGGCCTTGCGTTTGATCCTCGGCTTTGACTACGGCACCAAGCAGATCGGCGTAGCGGTCGGCCAGGTCATCACCGGCCAGGCCCGCGAGCTGTGCACCCTCAAGGCCCAGAACGGCATACCGGACTGGAACCAGGTCGAAGCCCTGATCAAAGAGTGGAAGCCCGATGCCGTAGTGGTCGGCCTGCCCCTGAACATGGACGGCACCCCCAGCGACATGTGCCTGCGCGCCGAAAAGTTCGCCCGCCGTCTTAACGGCCGCTACAACCTGCCCTTCTATACCCACGATGAACGCCTGACCACCTTTGAAGCCAAGGGCGAACGCCGCGACCGTGGCGGCCAGAAAGGCAGCTACCGCGATAACCCGGTGGACGCCATCGCCGCCGCCTTGTTGTTACAGGGCTGGCTGGACGAAAACACTGCTTTATTTGAATCCTGACTGACGCGGCTTGCCGCGTCTTCTTACGTTTGAGCCCGGACCTTGTCGTCGCCTCCGCCGCGCAAGGCCTTGAAGGAGCCACCATGAGCCTGCCAAACCCCGCCGAACTGATCCGCCAGATGGCGGTTAGCCTCAAGACGCACCTGGAACACCGTGGCATCAGCGAACCGCGCTTTATCGGTATTCGCACCGGCGGTGTGTGGGTCGCCCAAGCGTTGCTGGACGAACTGGGCAGCGACTCACCCTTGGGTACCCTGGACGTGTCCTTCTACCGCGACGACTTCAGCCAGAACGGCCTGCACCCGCAAGTGCGCCCGTCTGCCCTGCCGTTCGAGATTGAAGGCCAGCACCTGGTGCTGATCGACGATGTGCTGATGAGCGGCCGTACCATCCGCGCCGCCATGAATGAATTGTTCGATTACGGGCGCCCGGCCAGCATCACCCTGGTCTGCCTGCTGGACCTGGACGCAGGCGAACTGCCCATCAGCCCGGACGTGGTTGGCGCCACGCTGTCCCTTGAGGCCAGCCAGCGAGTAAAATTGTCCGGTCCCACGCCGCTCGAACTCGAACTGCAAGACCTTGCCCTTTAAACCGCCTTGTAAAGAGTCCCCGCGATGACGCCTCTAGATGCCAAGCGCCCGCTGCAGCTCAATGCTCAGGGCCAGTTGCAACACTTCTTGTCCCTCGACGGTTTGCCCCGCGAACTGCTCACCGAAATCCTCGACACCGCCGACTCGTTCCTCGAGGTTGGCGGCCGGGCGGTGAAGAAAGTCCCGTTGCTGCGCGGCAAGACCATCTGCAACGTGTTCTTCGAGAACTCCACCCGTACACGGACCACCTTTGAACTGGCGGCCCAACGGCTGTCGGCCGACGTGATCACGCTGAACGTGTCCACCTCGTCGGCGAGCAAGGGCGAGACCCTGCTCGACACCCTGCGCAACCTGGAAGCGATGGCCGCCGACATGTTCGTGGTGCGCCACGGCGACTCCGGTGCCGCCCACTTCATTGCCGAGCACGTGTGCCCGCAGGTGGCGATCATCAACGGCGGCGACGGCCGTCACGCCCACCCGACCCAGGGCATGCTCGACATGCTCACCATACGTCGGCACAAGGGCAGCTTCGAAAACCTCTCGGTGGCCATCGTCGGCGACATCCTGCACTCACGGGTGGCACGCTCGAACATGCTGGCCCTGAAAACCCTGGGTTGCCCGGACATCCGCGTGATCGCACCGAAAACCCTCTTGCCCATCGGCATCGAGCAATACGGCGTGAAGGTCTACACCGACATGACCGAAGGCCTCAAGGATGTGGACGTGGTAATCATGCTGCGCCTGCAACGCGAACGCATGTCGGGTGGCCTGCTGCCGAGCGAAGGCGAGTTCTACCGCCTGTTCGGCCTGACCACCGCACGCCTGGCCGGCGCCAAGCCGGACGCCATCGTGATGCACCCGGGGCCGATCAACCGAGGCGTGGAGATTGAGTCGGCGGTGGCCGACGGCAGCCAGTCGGTGATTCTCAACCAGGTCACGTATGGCATCGCCGTGCGCATGGCGGTGTTGTCCATGGCCATGAGCGGGCAAACCGCGCAACGTCAATTCGAGCAGGAGAAGGCCCAGTGAAGCTCAGCATTCTCGGCGCCCGAGTCATCGATCCGGCCAGCGGCCTGGATCAGGTTACCGATCTGCACCTGGAGGCCGGCCGGATCATCGCCATCGGCGCCGCGCCCGGTGCTTTCAGCCCCAGCGAGACCATCGATGCCAAAGGCCTGGTGGCCGCGCCCGGCCTGGTGGACCTGAACGTCGCCCTGCGCGAGCCGGGCTTCAGCCGCAAAGGCAATATCACCAGCGAGACCCGCGCGGCCGCAGCCGGTGGCGTCACCAGCCTGTGCTGCCCACCGCACACCAAGCCGGTGCTCGACACGTCGGCCGTGACCGAGCTGATCCTCGACCGTGCCCGTGAGGCCGGCAATTGCAAAGTGTTCCCCATCGGCGCCCTGAGCAAAGGCCTGGAAGGCGAACAACTCGCCGAACTGATCGCCCTGCGCGATGCCGGTTGCGTGGCGTTCGGCAACGGCCTGGAGAGTTTCCGCAGCACCCGCACCCTGTGCCGCGCCCTGGAATACGCGGCCACCTTCGACTTGACGGTGATCTTCCACTCCCAGGACCGCGACCTGGCCGAAGGCGGCCTGGCCCATGAAGGTGCGGTCGCCAGCTTCCTCGGCTTGCCGGGCATTCCGGAAACCGCTGAAACCGTAGCCCTGGCCCGTGACCTGCTGCTGGTGGAACAAAGCGGCGTGCGTGCGCACTTCAGCCAACTGACCAGCGCCCGGGGCGTGGCCCTGATCGCCCAGGCCCAGGCCCGTGGCCTGCCGGTGACGGCAGACGTGGCGTTGTATCAGTTGCTGCTGACGGATGAGGCGCTGATCGACTTCTCCAGCCTTTACCACGTGCAACCGCCGCTGCGCACACTGGCCGATCGTGACGGTTTGCGTGCGGCAGTGAAATCGGGGGTGATCTCGGCGATTTCCAGCCACCACCAGCCCCATGAGCGCGATGCCAAGCTGGCGCCGTTCGGCGCGACGGAGCCGGGCATCAGCAGCGTGGAGCTGTTGCTGCCGCTGGCGATGACGTTGGTGGAAGACGGTTTGCTGGACCTGCCGACACTGCTGGCGCGCCTGAGCGCAGGCCCGGCCGAGGCCTTGCGCCTGCCGGCGGGCAAGCTGGCGGTGGGGGCGGCGGCAGATCTAGTGCTGTTTGATCCGGCCGGCTCCACGGTTGCGGGCGAGCACTGGCTGTCTAAGGGTGAAAACTGCCCGTTCATCGGCCATAGCCTGCCGGCGAGCGTGCGCTACACCTTGGTGGACGGGCGCATCAGCTATCAGGCTTGAGCCACTAAAACCTGTAGGAGCGAGCTTGCTCGCGAAGAACGAATAGACAATGCGGGCTACCTGATAGCGCTGCGTTATCGTTAACGTTCTTCGCGAGCAAGCTCGCTCCTACAGGTTATTTATGATCTACCGGCCGCCGTTGCGCTCGGCATTGCGGATCGAAACCTGGGTATTCAAGGTCCAGAAGTCATACAGCACTCCCACCAGGAACAAGCCGCCGGTCAGCAGGTAGATCAGGCCGGTGATCCATTTGCCCTGGTACATGCGGTGCACGCCGAACACCCCCAGAAACGCCAACAGAATCCACGCCACGTTGTATTCGATAGGCCCAGCGGTAAAACGCAGGTCCGCTTCACGGTCCATGGCCGGAATCAGGAACAGGTCGATCAGCCAGCCGATCCCCAGCAAGCCGAGGGTGAAAAACCAGATCGTTCCAGTGACCGGTTTGCCGTAATAGAAACGATGGGCCCCGGTAAACCCGAAAATCCAGAGCAGGTAACCGATCACCTTGCTGTGGGTGTCTTGCTGCGGACCAACCTGTTGATAGGTGTTCATGGAGTACCTCTTTTGCTTCGATAGATAAATTTTTTCACTTTCTTTGTGACTTTTTTACAGGCGCCCGACGTACGGCAAATGGTATCTTCCCTCCCCTGAAAGCCTTATGCCACCTGACTTGTGTAGGACAATCGCGGCGAATCGTCGCGTTTTTCCTGAGTTTGACCGCAAGGTTCAGTCGACAAACGGCCTGAGAACGACACAAAAAGCTGTTATAAAGTTGCGCGCAAACCCATAAGAGCCACGCCTAATGCGACCATTTTTAAAGACATGGCTAACCATTTGCCTATTAATGCCACTGGCCGCCCACGCCACCAATCGTGAGCAACGACTTCCGAACGTCAACGGTTTCACCCCTAAAGTCCACAGCGCGCCCAGCACTGCCAAATCGGCAAAGCCGACCGTCAGCCGCCCGACTCAACTGAGCAAGGCCCACGGTAAAGCAGTTCCAGGCCTGATGGCAGTCAACACCAGGCAAAGCAGCACCGTCCTCAGCCGCGCCGTAAACGTGCTCGGTACTCCTTATCGTTGGGGCGGCAGCAGCCCAAGTAAAGGGTTCGACTGCAGCGGCCTGGTGAAATATGCGTTTAACGACGTAGCGGCCGTGGATCTGCCGCGCACCTCCAACGCCATGGCCGCCGGTCATGGGCAGAAGGTTGAGCGCAAGGACCTGAAACCGGGTGACCTGTTGTTCTTCAAACTGAAGAGCCGCCAGGTGAACCACGTAGCCATCTACCTGGGCAACGACCGCTTCATCCACGCACCGCGCCGTGGCAAGTCGGTCAGCATCGACACGCTGAAAAAGCCGTTCTGGGACAAGAACTACGTGATTGCCAAGCGGGTTCTGCCGAAAGAGCAGAATACCTTGCGGGTAGTACAACGCTGATCTGAAGCTGGAATGCAGTAGTACATGTGGGAGGGGAGCAAGCCCCCTCCCACATTTGATGTGTGTCGTCCACACCCCTCAGATATCCCCAGGCACCCTCGCCTTCTCCCGCGCCTCTTCCCGGCTGATCACGCCTTCCGTGACCAACGCCTTCAAGCTCATATCCAACGTCTTCATGCCCAACGCGCCGCCGGTCTGAATCGCCGAGACCATCTGCGCCACCTTGTCTTCGCGGATCAAGTTACGAATAGCCGGCGTGCCCAGCATGATTTCATGGGCCGCCACCCGCCCGCCGCCAACCTTCTTGACCAGCACCTGGGACACCACCGCCTGCAACGACTCCGACAGCATCGAGCGGACCATGGCCTTTTCCCCCGCCGGGAACACGTCCACCAGCCTGTCCACGGTCTTTGCCGCCGAGGTGGTGTGCAGGGTGCCAAATACCAGATGCCCGGTCTCAGCCGCCGTCAGGGCCAGGCGGATGGTTTCCAGGTCGCGCAGTTCGCCCACCAGGATCACGTCGGGGTCTTCGCGCAGCGCCGAACGCAAGGCCAGCGAGAAACTATGGGTATCTCGATGCACCTGGCGCTGGTTGATCAGGGCGGTTTTCGGCGTGTGGATAAACTCGATGGGGTCTTCCAGCGTGAGGATGTGCTGGCGCCGATGCTGGTTGAGGTAATCGATCATCGCCGCCAGGGTAGTGGACTTGCCGGAGCCGGTGGGGCCCGTCACCAGCACCAGGCCGCGCGCAAGCTGGGCGATACGCTGGAACACTTCCCCCAGGCCGAGGTTTTCCAGGCTCTGGACCTCGGCCGGGATGGTGCGAAACACCGCGCCCATGCCGCGATCCTGCTGGAATACGTTCGCCCGGAACCGCGCCACGCCCGGCAACTCGAAGGCAAAATCCGTTTCAAGAGATGTTTCGAAATCCTTTTGTTGGTAGCGGTTGAGCAACGGGCTCAATAAATCCGCTACTTGCGGGGGTGAAAGCACCGGCCAATCCAACGGCCAGACCTCACCATCAATACGCAGCATAGGCGCCATACCGGCCGACAGATGCAGGTCGGAAGCGCCGCGACGCACGCCGGCCTGCAGTAATTCAGTGATATCCATAGGGCTTTCCATTTCCAGTAGAATGCCGCGGACTCCATATCCACGGGCGCATCTTGAATGTCGACGATAGCAGACAACATCGGCCAGGTTAGCCAGCGCATCCGCGCCGCAGCCGACGCCGTGCAACGTGACGCAAACAGCATCCACCTGCTGGCCGTGAGCAAGACCAAACCCGCCCAAGCCGTGCGTGAAGCCTATGCCGCCGGGATGCGTGATTTTGGCGAAAACTATCTGCAGGAGGCCCTGGGCAAGCAGGCCGAATTAACCGACCTGCCCTTGAGTTGGCACTTCATCGGCCCCATTCAATCGAACAAGACTCGCGCCATCGCCGAGAATTTCGCTTGGGTGCATTCCGTGGACCGTCTCAAAATTGCACAACGCCTGTCCGAGCAACGCCCGGTGGACCTGCCTGCGCTGAATATCTGCATCCAGGTCAATGTCAGTGGCGAGGCCAGCAAGTCCGGCTGCACCCCCGCCGACCTGCCGGCCCTGGCCAACGCCATCAGCGCCCTGCCGCGCTTGAAGCTGCGGGGCTTGATGGCGATTCCCGAGCCGACGGACGATCGGGCCGAACAAGACGCCGCGTTTTCCAGCGTGCGCGACCTGCAAAACAACCTGAACCTGCCGCTCGACACACTTTCCATGGGCATGAGCCACGACCTTGAGTCGGCCATCGCCCAAGGCGCCACCTGGGTGCGGATCGGTACCGCCCTGTTTGGCGCCCGCGACTACGGCCAGCCATGAAATGGCTGACATCCATCTAAGTAAGGACCTGTCATGAGCAACACGCGTATTGCCTTTATCGGCGCCGGCAACATGGCGGCCAGCCTGATCGGCGGCCTGCGGGCCAAGGGCCTGGAAGCGGCGCAGATCCGCGCCAGCGATCCGGGCGCCGAGACCCGTGCCCGCGTCAGCGCCGAGCACGGTATCGAAACCTTCGCCGATAACGCCGAAGCCATCCAAGGTGTCGATGTGATCGTGCTGGCGGTCAAGCCACAGGCCATGAAGGCCGTGTGCGAAAGCCTGCGCCCAAGCCTTCAGCCACACCAACTGGTGGTGTCGATCGCCGCCGGTATCACCTGCGCCAGCATGAACAACTGGCTCGGCGCGCAACCGATCGTGCGTTGCATGCCCAACACCCCGGCGCTGCTGCGCCAGGGTGTGAGCGGTTTGTACGCCACCCACGAGGTGACCGCCGAGCAACGTGACCAGGCCCAGGAACTGCTGTCCGCCGTGGGCATCGCCCTGTGGCTGGAACAGGAGCAGCAACTGGACGCGGTCACCGCCGTGTCGGGCAGCGGCCCGGCTTACTTCTTCCTGCTGATCGAGGCCATGACCGCCGCCGGCGTGAAACTGGGCCTGCCACAGCAAGTCGCCGAGCAACTGGCCGAGCAAACCGCCCTGGGCGCCGCGAAAATGGCTGTCTCCAGTGAAGTGGACGCTGCCGAGTTGCGCCGTCGCGTCACCTCCCCCGGCGGCACCACGCAGGCTGCCATCGAATCGTTCCAGGCCGGGGGCTTTGAAGCCCTGGTGGAAAAAGCACTGGGTGCCGCAGCACATCGTTCGGCTGAAATGGCCGAGCAGCTGGGCAAATAGTCGTCCCCCTACAAAGGAATAAATGATGCTTGGACTCAATGACGCCGTCATCTTCATCATCCAGACCTTGGGCAGCCTGTACCTGCTGATCGTGCTGATGCGTTTTATCCTGCAACTGGTGCGGGCGAACTTCTACAACCCGCTGTGCCAATTCGTGGTGAAGGCCACCCAACCGCTGCTCAAGCCCCTGCGTCGAGTGGTCCCGAGCATGTTCGGCCTGGACATGTCGTCGCTGGTGCTGGCGCTGCTGCTGCAGATCCTGCTGTTCGTGCTGGTCTTGATGCTCAAGGGCTACCTGCCTTACACCGTGCTGCTGTTGCCATGGGCACTGATCGGGATCTTCTCGTTGTTTTTGAAGATCATCTTCTGGTCGATGATCATCAGCGTGATCCTGTCCTGGGTCGCGCCGGGTAGCCGCAGCCCAGGTGCCGAGCTGGTGTCTCAGATCACCGAGCCGGTGCTCGCGCCGTTCCGCCGCTGGGTGCCCAACCTGGGCGGCCTGGATATTTCGCCGATCTTCGCGTTTATCGCGATCCAACTGATACAAGGCTGGGGCATCCCGTACCTGGCTGACTTCGCGAACATGCCCAAGGAACTGTTCGGACTGATCTGACAGGCGGAGCAAATGCAGGAGGGGCGGGGCGACGATTCGACTTGCTCCCTCCCACATTTGGCCTTTGCTTGCCGCTGGGTGCATCGGTCTTTAGACTTACGCCTCATTTAAACGAGAGCAGGGTCGATGCCAACTGCCTTCCCCCCCGATTCTGTTGGACTGGTCGTGCCCCAAGTGGCGCACTTCAGCGAACCACTGGCCCTGGCCTGTGGTCGTTCGCTGCCTGCCTATGACCTGATTTATGAAACCTACGGCCAACTGAACGCCACGGCGAGCAATGCCGTGCTGATCTGCCACGCCCTCTCCGGTCATCATCACGCCGCTGGTTTCCACAGCGTTGACGAGCGCAAGCCTGGCTGGTGGGACAGTTGCATCGGCCCCGGCAAGCCCATCGACACCAACAAGTTCTTTGTCGTCAGCCTGAACAACCTCGGCGGCTGCAATGGCTCCACCGGCCCCAGCAGCCTCAACCCGGAAACCGGCAGGCCGTTCGGCGCCGACTTCCCCGTACTCACTGTGGAAGACTGGGTGCACAGCCAGGCGCGCCTCGCCGACCTGCTGGGTATCCGGCAATGGGCCGCGGTGATCGGCGGCAGCCTGGGCGGCATGCAGGCCCTGCAATGGACCATCACGTATCCGGATCGCGTGCGCCATTGCCTGGCCATCGCCTCGGCGCCCAAATTGTCGGCGCAGAACATCGCCTTCAACGAAGTGGCGCGCCAGGCCATCCTCACCGATCCCGAGTTCCACGGCGGTTCGTTCCAGGAAGCCGGTGTGATCCCCAAGCGCGGCTTGATGCTGGCGCGAATGGTCGGGCACATCACCTACCTGTCCGATGACTCCATGGGCGAGAAATTCGGCCGTGGCCTCAAGAGCGAGAAGCTCAACTACGACTTCCACAGCGTCGAGTTCCAGGTGGAAAGCTACCTGCGTTATCAGGGCGAGGAGTTCTCCGGGCGTTTCGACGCCAACACCTACCTGCTGATGACCAAGGCCCTGGACTACTTCGACCCGGCAGCCAACCACGACGATGACCTGGCGAAAACCTTCGAGGGCGCCACGGCCAAGTTCTGCGTCATGTCGTTTACCACCGACTGGCGCTTCTCGCCGGCCCGCTCCCGAGAGCTGGTGGATGCGCTGATGGCGGCCAAGAAAGACGTCTGCTACCTGGAGATCGATGCACCGCAAGGCCATGACGCCTTCCTGATTCCGATCCCGCGCTACCTCCAGGCTTTCAGCAACTACATGAACCGCATTACTTTGTGAGAACGCCATGAGAGCCGACCTGGACATCATCCAAGACTGGATCCCCGCCGGCAGCCGCGTGCTCGACCTGGGCTGCGGCGATGGCGAACTGCTGAGCTGGCTGCGCGACAACAAGCAAGTCACCGGCTACGGCCTGGAAAACGACCCGGACAACATCGCCCAGTGCGTGGCCAAGGGCATCAACGTGATCGAGCAGGACCTGGACAAGGGCCTGGGCAACTTCGCCAGCAACAGCTTCGATATCGTGGTGATGACCCAGGCCCTGCAAGCGGTGCACTACCCGGACCGCATCCTCGACGAAATGCTGCGCGTGGGTCGCCAGTGCATTATCACCTTCCCCAACTTCGGGCACTGGCGCTGCCGCTGGTACCTGGCGACCAAGGGCCGCATGCCGGTCTCGGATTTCCTGCCGTACACCTGGTACAACACGCCGAACATCCACTTCTGCACCTTCGAAGACTTCGAAGCCCTGTGTGGCGAGCGTGAAGCCAAGGTGATCAACCGCCTGGCCGTCGATCAACAGCATCGTCACGGCTGGGCAAGCAAGCTATGGCCCAATCTGTTGGGCGAAATTGGTATCTATCGGGTCAGCAGCCCTGGCCTGACGGATCACAAGATTGCCGTCTAATCATTTTCAAGAGGGACGATCATGAGTCGCTTGGCTATTTTTCTACTGACTGCATGCCTGGGCGCCAGCGCCATGGCGGCGGACACTATCGACGCTAATCGCAAGAAAGACTTCGGTGATATCACCGTTCATTACAACACCTTCACCTCCAGCTTCCTGCAGCCGGAAACCGCCCAGAAAGTCGGCGTGGTGCGCAGCAAGGAGAAGGGCTTGATCAATGTGACCGTGATCAAGGGCGTAACCCCGGTGGCAGCGCAAGTGACAGGCACCATCAAGGACCTGGGCGGCAAGAGCGAGATCCTGACGTTCAAGCAAATCGACGAGAAAGGCGGGATCAATTACCTCGCGCCGTACTCCGTGACGCAGCGGGAATACAAGACGTTTACCATCAATGTGGAAACCGGCGGCAAAGCCCATAGCTTCCAATTCAACCAGGAACTGTTTCCGGCGGAATGATGAACCTTACTCAACTCGTATTGGCCAGCCATAACGCCGGCAAGCTCAAAGAACTCCAGGCCATGCTCGGCGAATCCGTGCAGCTGCGCTCCATCGGCGAGTTCAGCCAGGTGGAGCCGGAAGAGACCGGCCTGTCGTTCGTCGAGAACGCCATCCTCAAGGCGCGCAATGCCGCACGCATCTCGGGCCTTCCGGCGCTGGCGGACGACTCTGGCCTGGCGGTGGACTTCCTCGGCGGCGCGCCGGGTATCTACTCGGCGCGTTATGCCGATGGCAAGGGCGATGCGGCCAACAACGCCAAGCTGCTGGACGCGCTCAAGGACGTGCCGGACGCGATGCGCGGCGCGCAGTTCGTCTGTGTGCTGGCCTTGGTACGGCATGCCGATGACCCGCTGCCGATCCTCTGCGAAGGCCTGTGGCACGGGCGCATCCTGCACGCGGCCAGCGGTGAGCACGGTTTTGGCTATGACCCGCTGTTCTGGGTGCCGGAGCGCAATGTCTCCAGTGCCGAATTGAGCCCGGCCGACAAGAACCAGATCAGCCACCGTGCCCGCGCAATGGATTTGCTGCGCCAGCGCCTGGGCTTGAAATGACCCGGAACACCTCCGCGCAGCCGCTGATCCACGGTGGCGCGCAAACACCTCGGGCGGCGCTGCCGGTGCTGCCGCCCCTGGCGCTGTACATCCACATCCCGTGGTGCGTGCGCAAATGCCCTTACTGCGACTTCAACTCCCACACCGCCAGCAAGGTGCTGCCGGAAGAAGAGTATGTGGACGCCTTGCTGGCCGACCTCGATCAGGACATGCACGCGGTGTATGGGCGCGAACTGAGTTCGATCTTCTTCGGCGGCGGCACGCCAAGCCTGTTCAGCGCTGCGGCGCTGGGCCGATTGCTCAAAGGCGTGGAAGCACGCATCCCGTTTGCCGGCGACATCGAGATCACCCTGGAAGCCAACCCCGGCACGTTCGAGCAAGAGAAGTTCGTCGCCTACCGCGCGCTGGGGATCAACCGGCTGTCCATCGGCATCCAGAGCTTCCAGCAGGCAAAGCTTGAGGCCCTGGGCCGCATCCACAACGGCGACGAAGCCGTACGCGCCGCCGGGATGGCGCGCCAGGCCGGGTTCGACAACTTCAACCTGGACCTGATGCACGGCCTGCCCGACCAGTCCCTGGACGATGCGTTGAGCGACCTGCGCCAGGCCATCGCGCTCAAACCCACACACCTGTCCTGGTACCAGTTGACCCTGGAACCCAACACCGTGTTCTGGAACCAGCCGCCCGCGCTGCCGGAAGACGACACCCTGTGGGACATCCAGGAAGCCGGCCAGGCGCTGCTGGCCGAACACGGTTACGCACAATACGAAGTGTCGGCCTACGCCCAGCCCGGGCGCCCGGCGCGACATAATCTCAACTACTGGAGCTTCGGCGACTTTATCGGCATCGGCGCCGGGGCCCACGGCAAGCTCAGCCATCCGGACGGGCGCATTGTGCGCACCTGGAAGACCCGCGCGCCGAAGGACTACCTCAACCCGGCCAAAAGCTTCCAGGCCGGGGCGAAGGAGCTGACCAACGAAGAGTTGCCGTTCGAGTTCCTGATGAACGCCCTGCGCCTCACCGAGGGCGTCGACGCCACGCTCTACGCCGAACGCACCGGCCTCGACCTGGCGAGCCTCGACGAGGCGCGGCGCGAGGCAGAACAAAGTGGCTTAATGCAGGTCGAACCGTCACGCCTGGCGGCCACCGATCGCGGGCAACTCTTTCTCAATGACCTGTTGCAGAAGTTTTTGAGCTGATCGCTCTAAGGAAATCGAATGGATCTGGTACTCGACCTGCTCGCCACGGTATCCCGCTGGAGCCGCAGCAACCTGTCGGAAATCTCCCTGGCCCTTGTGGGCTGTTTGCTGGTGCTGTTTGGCGCCGACATCAAGGGCTGGGTCGAAGCACGCCTGGGCAGCGTTGCCGGCGCGTTGCGCGTACCGTTGATGGCCCTGCTGTGCATGATCGGCAGCGGTGCGGCGCTGATCTATGCGACGCCGTGGATTGTGCGGGGATTGAGCCAGTTCAATAACTACAGCCTGGCGCCGGTGCTGGTGGTGGTGCTGGTGTTGATTGGCGTCGTCGCCGATCGCCGCTGACCTCAAATCCAACACAAAACAACTGTGGGAGGGGGCTTGCCCCGATAGCTGAGGGTCAGTCGACATCAAAGTGACTGATCCACCGCTATCGGGGGCAAGCCCCCTCCCACATTGAATTGCATTTCAAGTCAGTGGCGAGTTACGCCAGCTTCTCGAACTTCAAATCCCAAACCCCATGCCCCAGCCGCTCACCACGCCGCTCGAACTTGGTGATCGGGCGTTCGGCCGGGCGTGGTACGCATTTGCCGTCTTGCGCCAGGTTGCGGTAGCCAGGGGCAACGTCCATCACTTCCAGCATGTATTCGGCATAGGGTTCCCAGTCGGTAGCCATATGCAGGACACCGCCGACTTTCAGCTTGCTGCGCACCAGTTCCGCGAAGGAGGCCTGGACGATGCGGCGCTTGTGGTGACGGCTCTTGTGCCATGGGTCGGGGAAGAACAGCATCAGGCGGTCGAGGCTGTTGTCGGCGATGCATCGGTTGAGCACTTCGATCGCGTCGCAGTCATAGACCCGCAGGTTGGTCAGGCCTTGTGTCAGCACGCCATTAAGCAGCGCACCGACACCTGGGCGGTGGACTTCCACACCGATGAAATCCTGTTCCGGCGAGGCCGCGGCCATTTCCAGCAGGGAGTGGCCCATGCCGAAACCGATTTCCAGGGAACGCGGGGCCGAACGGCCGAACACCTGGTCATAGTCCACCGGCGCATCGGCCAGGGGCAGGACGAACAGCGGCGTACCTTGCTCCAGGCCCTTTTGCTGGCCCTCGGTCATGCGGCCGGCGCGCATCACAAAACTCTTGATGCGGCGGTGCTTGGACTCGTCGCCTTCTTCCACGGTGTTCGGCGTTTCGTTTGATTCAGTCATCAATGGCTCTTACTTGATCAGACCATCCAGCGGCGAAGAGGCGCTGGCGTAGAGTTTTTTTGGCATGCGCCCGGCAAGGTAGGCCAGGCGGCCGGCGACGATGGCGTGTTTCATGGCTTCGGCCATCAGCACCGGGTGCTGGGCGTGGGCGATGGCCGAGTTCATCAGCACCGCGTCACAGCCCAGTTCCATGGCGATGGTGGCGTCGGAGGCGGTACCGACACCGGCGTCCACCAAGACCGGGATCTTGGCTTCTTCGAGGATTATCTGCAGGTTGTACGGATTGCAGATACCCAGCCCGGAACCGATCAGGCCGGCCAGCGGCATCACGGCGATACAGCCGATTTCGGCCAGTTGGCGGGCGATGATCGGGTCATCGCTGGTGTAGACCATCACGTCAAAACCTTCCTTGACCAGGGTTTCTGCGGCCTTGAGGGTTTCGATCACGTTGGGGAACAGGGTTTTCTGGTCAGCCAGCACTTCCAGCTTGACCAGGTTGTGGCCGTCGAGCAGTTCACGGGCCAGGCGGCAGGTACGCACGGCTTCGATAGCGTCGTAGCAACCGGCGGTGTTCGGCAGGAAGGTGTAGCGATCCGGCGACAGCACGTCGAGCAGGTTCGGCTCGCCCTCGATCTGGCCGAGGTTGGTGCGGCGCACGGCGAAGGTCACGATCTCGGCGCCCGAGGCTTCGATGGCCTGGCGGGTTTCTTCCATGTCGCGGTACTTGCCGGTGCCGACCAGCAGACGGGACTGGTAGGTACGACCGGCCAGGACGAAGGGCTTGTCGCTACGAACGATGCTCATGGGAAATCCTCGAAATGGGGTGAGGTTCTGCAGAATCCGGGGCTACATAAACGCGCGGGACTAGCCGCCGCCGATGGCGTGGACCACCTCGACCTGGTCACCCTCGGTGAGCGTGGTCTCGGCGTGCTGGCTACGCGGGACGATATCCAGGTTGAGTTCCACTGCGACGCGACGCCCGGTCAGGTCCAGGCGGGTCAGCAGGGCCGCAACGGTTTCACCGTCGGGCAGTTCAAGGGATTCGCCGTTCAACTGAATGCGCATGCCAGGGGCCGCCATCGTTTTTAGGGGCCAGCATTCTAGCGCGATTGGGACCTGAAGGTCAGCTTCAAGCGTCAAGCGGTCACAGTTGCAAGCGCCATGCTGCCAGCCCCAACAGGAACCAGCCAGACAGGAAGGCCAGGCCCCCGAACGGCGTGATGATGCCGAGCTTGCTGATGCCGGTCATGGTCAGCACATACAAGCTGCCGGAGAACAACAGGATCCCGACTACGAACGAGATGCCAGCCCACGTTACCAGCCGGCCCGGCAGGTGCGCGGCCAGCAACGCCACGCCGAACAGCGCCAGGGTGTGCACCAACTGATAAGTCACGCCGGTGTGAAAGATCGCCAGGTACTCGGCGCTGAGGCGGCTTTTCAGGCCATGGGCGGCGAACGCACCGAGGGCGACACCGGTGAAGCCGAAAAAGGCAGCCAGCATCAGAAAGCTACGCAGCATGAGGAACTCCAGTCAGACTCATTGGACAGGGTCTGTATAATGGCCCGCTCAACGGGTTCGGCCAAGCCATCTCTATGCTGCGTGTCCTCTTCAAACGCCTTCTCAACGTCGTGAAATGGTTTGCCATCGGCAGTGTTCTGCTGGTGCTGCTGTTCCGTGTCGTCCCGCCGCCCTTCACCGCGCTGATGGTGGAGCGAAAGGTCGAATCCTGGTTCGACGGCGAACCCATTGACCTGCAACGCACCTGGGTGCCGTGGGACGAGCTCTCCGACGACCTGAAAGTGGCGGTGATGGCCGGTGAAGACCAACGCTTCCCGCAGCATTGGGGCTTTGATTTCGGCGCGATCCAGGCAGCGCTCCTGCACAACGAGCGCGGCGGTTCGATCCGGGGCGCGAGCACGCTGAGCCAGCAGGTGTCGAAAAACCTGTTCCTGTGGGCGGGTCGCAGTTATTTGCGCAAAGGCCTGGAAGCCTGGTTTACCGGGCTGATCGAGGTGTTGTGGCCCAAGCAGCGGATTCTTGAGGTGTACCTCAACAGCGTGGAATGGGATGAAGGCGTGTTTGGCGCGCAAGCGGCGGCGCGACATCACTTTGGCGTAAGTGCCAAGGGGTTATCACGGCAGCAGGCCAGCTACCTGGCGGCGGTGTTGCCTAATCCACGGGTGTGGAGTGCCAGCCATCCGACCGCGTATGTGGCGCGACGGGCAGCCTGGATTCGCCAGCAGATGAGCCAGCTGGGCGGAGAGGGTTACCTGGTGGAACTGAACAATTCCCGCAAAGCGCCTTGGTCCGACTGATACAACACAAAACAAATGTGGGAGGGGCTTAACCCCTCCCACATGTTCAGGCGGCGATCGACAACTTCAGCTTGTTCATCGCGCTTTTCTCAAGCTGGCGAATGCGCTCGGCCGACACGTTGTACTTCTGCGCCAGGTCGTGCAGCGTGGCTTTTTCTTCCGCCAGCCAGCGCTGGTAGAGGATGTCACGGCTGCGGTCGTCCAGCACTTCCAGCGCTTCGTGCAGGTTGTGGTTGGAGTTGTCGCTCCAGTCGGCGTCTTCCAGTTGACGCGCCGGGTCGTACCGGTGGTCTTCCAGGTAATTGGCCGGCGATTGGAAAGCGCTGTCGTCGTCCGCTTCGGCGGCCGGGTCGAAGGCCATGTCATGGCCGGTCAGGCGGCTTTCCATCTCGCGCACTTCACGGGGCTCCACGCCGAGGCTTTCGGCCACGCGGTGGACTTCCTCGTTGTTCAGCCACGCCAGGCGTTTTTTCTGGCTGCGCAGGTTGAAGAACAGCTTGCGCTGGGCCTTGGTGGTCGCGACTTTCACGATGCGCCAGTTGCGCAGGATGAACTCGTGGATTTCCGCCTTGATCCAGTGCACGGCAAACGACACCAGGCGCACGCCCATCTCAGGGTTGAAGCGCTTTACAGCCTTCATCAGGCCGACGTTGCCTTCCTGGATCAGGTCAGCCTGGGCCAGGCCGTAGCCGCTATAGCTACGGGCGATATGTACGACAAAACGCAGGTGGGCGAGCACCATCTGCCGAGCCGCCCCCAAATCCTGCTCATAGTAGAGACTCTCGGCCAGTTCACGCTCCTGCTCGGGCGTCAGCAATGGAATGCTGTTGACCGTGTGCACATAGGCTTCCAGGTTCGCACCCGGGACCAAGGCATAAGCAGGTTGCAAAGAAGTGGTCATACGAAAAAACCTCCGACTCACATAACTCGTGCAGTTCAGCACTGCGAAAATTGACCGGGAACCGTAGGACAAGTTCCCTAAACCACTGATACGGTCAATACAAACGAAACCACATTACCCTGACATTAACTACTTCGGGGCCAGCTCGCGTAAATGCCGTGCGACCGCAATCCAGGCACCGATATAACCCAACAATACCGCGCCAAGCAAGAGCGACAGACCATCGGCAACCGGCACCCCGGCCAGGGCAAAATCGCTGCCGTACAAGCCGGCAAGCCCGACAACCGCGTCGTTCAGCCAGTTCAGGCCGAATGCCAGCACGCCCCAGGACAAAATCCCCGCACCCAGGCCATAAAGCGCGCCCATGTACAGAAAAGGCCGACGCACATAGCTGTCCGTGCCGCCGACCAGTTTAATCACTTCTATCTCGGTGCGACGGTTTTCAATATGAAGACGAATGGTATTACCTATCACCAAAAGTAATGCAGACACCAACAGCACCGTCAGGCCGAATACAAAGCGGTCGCCCAGCTTGAGGATCGCCGCCAGGCGCTCCACCCAGACTAGATCAAGTTGCGCCTGCTGCACCTTCGGCATCTCTGCGAGTTTTTGTCGCAGGGCTTCAAGGCCCGCCTTGTCGACTTCATTCGGCGTCACCAGCACCACGCCCGGCAGCGGGTTCTGCGGCAGCTCTTTCAGCGCCTCGCCCAGGCCGGACTGTTGCTGGAACTCCTCAAGGGCCTGGTCGCGGCTGACGTACTCGGCGTCCGCGACGCCCGGCATGTTCTTGATATCGTCCCGTAGTGCTTCGCCTTCCTTGGTGCTGGCATCCAGGTTCAGGTACAGGGAAATCTGTGCCGCACGCTGCCAGGAACCGCCCAGGCGCTCGACATTATTAAGCAGCAGCGACAAGCCCATCGGCAGGCTCAGGGCCACGGCCATCACCAGGCAGGTAAAAAAGCTGCCGATCGGCTGCTTGCCCAGGCGACGCAGGCTGTCCAGCAGGCTGGCGCGATGGCTTTCGATCCAGGCGCGCAGCAGGGTACTGAAGTCCGGGCCGTCATCGTCGTCGTGTTTTTTCTTTTTCGGCTGCGGATCGGCCGGTTTCGGCGCCACGCGCTCGGAAACCTTGGGGCTACGTGTTGCACTCATACGCCAGCCTCCCCGTCACCGATCAGGCGACCGCGTTGCAGGGTCAGCATGCGATGGCGCATGCGGGCGATCAGCGCCAGGTCATGGCTGGCGATCAGTACGCTGGTGCCCAGACGGTTGATGTCTTCGAATACGCCCATGATCTCGGCCGCCAGGCGCGGGTCGAGGTTACCGGTGGGTTCGTCCGCCAGCAGCAAGGCCGGGCGATGGACGATGGCGCGGGCAATGCCGACGCGCTGTTGCTGGCCGGTGGACAGGTCGCCGGGGTAGAGGTCGGTCTTGTCCGACAGCGCCACGCGCTCCAGAGCCGAATCCACGCGCTTGACGATTTCGGCCTTGGACAGTCCAAGAATTTGCAACGGCAGGGCAATGTTGTTGAACACCGTGCGATCGAACAGCAACTGGTGGTTCTGGAACACCACGCCGATCTGGCGGCGCAGGAACGGGATCTGCGCATTGCTGATGGTGGCCAGGTCCTGGCCCGCCAGCAGCAACTTGCCCGTGGTCGGGCGTTCCATGGCCAGCAGCAGGCGCAACAGCGTACTCTTGCCGGCCCCCGAGTGACCGGTGACAAACAAGAACTCGCCGCGACGCACTCGAAAGCTCAGCTCATGCAAGCCCACATGCCCGTTGGCATAGCGTTTACCGACCTGTTCGAATCGAATCATGAACGCTCCCGCTCGGCAAACAGTGCCTGGACAAAGGGTTCGGCTTCAAAGGTGCGCAGGTCGTCGATGCCTTCACCGACGCCGATATAACGAATCGGCAACCCGAACTGCTTGGCCAGGGCGAAGATCACGCCACCCTTGGCCGTGCCGTCGAGCTTAGTCAAGGCCAGGCCGGTCAGTTGGACCGTCTGGTTGAATTGCTTGGCCTGGCTGATAGCGTTCTGGCCGGTACCGGCGTCCAGCACCAGCAACACCTCGTGCGGGGCGTCTGCGTCGAGCTTGCCGATCACGCGGCGGACTTTCTTCAGCTCTTCCATCAGGTTGTCTTTGGTGTGCAGGCGACCGGCGGTATCCGCGATCAGCACGTCGATGTTACGAGCCTTGGCGGCTTGCACGGCGTCGAAGATCACCGAGGCGGAATCGGCACCGGTGTGCTGGGCGATGACCGGGATCTTGTTGCGCTCCCCCCAGACCTGCAATTGCTCGACGGCAGCGGCGCGGAAGGTGTCACCGGCGGCGAGCATGACTTTCTTGCCTTCCGACTGCAGCTTCTTGGCCAGTTTGCCGATGGTGGTGGTCTTGCCGGCGCCGTTGACACCCACGACCAGGATCACGAACGGCTTGTTCGGGGTGATCACCAACGGTGCTTCCACGGGTTTGAGCATCGCAGCCAGCTCGGCCTGCAAGGATTTGTAGAGGGCGTCGGCATCGGTCAGCTGCTTGCGTGCGACTTTCTGAGTCAGGCTCTGGATGATCACAGCGGTGGCTTCGACGCCAACGTCAGCGGTCAGCAGGCGGGTTTCGATGTCTTCCAGCAGCTCATCGTCGATGACTTTCTTGCCGAGGAACAGGCTGGCCATGCCTTCGCCGATGCTGGCGCTGGTCTTGCTCAGGCCTTGCTTGAGGCGGGCGAAGAAGCCGGTCTTGCTGGTTTCGGTGGAGGCGACGGGCGGTTCGATGACGGCGGGAGCGGCAACCACCGGCTCCACTAGCGCAGGCACGGGGGCGGGCGCTTCGACAACGACCGGCTGCGGCTCAACGGTCACCGGAATCGGCGGCACCACATGCTCGGCCTGCACATCTTCAACCAGCGCCACAGCCTCTTCGGGCACCGGCAGCTCAGGCCACGGCTTGTGTTCGGGCTCAGGCTCCACCTCGGCCACCGGCTGCAACACCGGCTCAGCCATCGGCAACACCACCGGCGCCGGCGCTTCGGCAACGGGCTCGGCTTCTACTATAGGCTCGGGGATCGGCTCAGCTTGAACCTGTGGCTGTTCAGCGACGGTTTCCTGCGGCTTTTTGCGCAGCCATCCGAACAGGCCTTTCTTCTCGCCAGCCGCAGCTGGGGTCTTCTTGTCGTCGTTGGAACCAAACATGGAGACGGCTATCTCAAGGTAGCGACGCGCCAAGGGGCACATCGGTAAATAAAATTCGATGCGTAACAGACTGTTTTTTAGCCAGCTCGTTCATGCGCAACATTTTGTAAGGCCTAAATAGGGCCTTAACAAGACAGCCATAGTGGCCGTCCCTAGGTCGGATCAGTATCCTAGGGCGTGTCATTCATCATTACCAGTGCCGCGTTGTCGCCTAAAAGCCAGCCAGGCAAGGCGCAGGCCGCTGGGAATGTCTTTTCCTTGCCAAGGCCTGCAACGCAGCCTGGCTGACTTTTAGGCACAACCCGAAGGGCCGGGCCTGCTAGTGTGCAGGGCTGCGTTACTCGGAGCTTATTTGGAAAAACCAAACTGCGCTCCTCGCGCCTTGCCCTGCACACTAGCAGGCTCCGGCGCGGCACTGGTAATGATGAATGACACGCCCTAACCTCCTCGCCCGCCGACGCTAAGACCAAGCGGGCAGCCCAACAGGTTTAAAAACGAATGAATGCTCTAGCCCGCCACGCCGCAGGCCTGCTGTTCAGCACAGTTTGTCTGCCCCTTTCAGCCTTGGCTGCCGACCCACAACCCACCCATGAATTCACCCTGGATAACGGCCTCAAGGTGGTCGTGCGCGAAGACCATCGCGCGCCGGTGGTGGTTTCCCAGGTCTGGTACAAGGTCGGTTCGAGCTATGAAACCCCGGGCCAGACCGGTTTGTCCCACGCCCTGGAGCACATGATGTTCAAGGGCAGCGCCAAGGTCGGCCCCGGCGAAGCCTCGCTGATCCTGCGTGACTTGGGCGCCGAAGAAAACGCCTTCACCAGTGATGACTACACCGCCTACTACCAGGTGCTGGCCCGTGACCGCCTGGGCGTTGCCTTTGAGCTGGAAGCCGACCGCATGGCCAGCCTGCGCCTGCCGGCCGACGAGTTCAGCCGCGAAATCGAGGTGATCAAGGAAGAACGCCGCCTGCGCACCGACGACAATCCCATGTCCAAGGCCTTCGAGCGCTTCAAGGCGATGGCCTTCCCGGCCAGCGGCTATCACACCCCGACCATCGGCTGGATGGCCGACCTCGACCGCATGAAGGTCGAGGAGCTGCGCCACTGGTACCAGTCCTGGTATGTACCGAACAACGCCACGTTGGTGGTGGTCGGCGACGTCACCCCGGACGAGGTAAAAAACCTCGCCCAGCGCTACTTCGGCCCGATCCCCAAGCGTGACGTACCGCCCGCCAAGATTCCGATGGAGCTGGCCGAGCCCGGCGAGCGCCTGCTGACGATGCATGTGCAGACCCAATTGCCGAGCGTGATCCTCGGCTTCAACGTACCTGGCCTGGCCACCGCCGAAGACAAGCGTTCGGTCCAGGCCCTGCGCCTGATCTCGGCCCTGCTGGACGGTGGCTACAGCGCACGGATCTCCGAGCAACTGGAGCGTGGCGAAGAGCTGGTATCCGCCGCGTCCACCAACTACGACGCCTACACCCGGGGCGACAGCCTGTTCACCCTTTCGGCCACCCCGAACCAGCAGAAGAAAAAGACCGTTGCCCAAGCCGAAGCCGGCCTGTGGCGCCTGCTGGAAGAGCTGAAGGCCAAGCCACCGACCGCCGAAGAACTGGAACGCATCCGTGCCCAGGTCATCGCCGGCCTGGTGTACCAACGCGATTCCATCACCAGCCAGGCCACGGCCATTGGCTCCCTGGAAACCGTGGGCCTGTCCTGGAAACTCATGGACACCGAACTGGCCGACCTGCAAAGCGTGACCCCGGAAGATATCCAGAAGGCCGCGCGCACCTATTTCACCCGCGAACGTCTGAGCGTCGCCCATGTTTTGCCTGAGGAGACCGCTCATGAGTGATCGCAAAAGCAGCCGCCTGATCCTGCCGGGCCTGATCGCCGTGACCCTGGTCGCGGCGAGCGCCGTGTATTTCCTGCGCCCGAGTGAGTCCGTTGCCAGCCAGGCGCTGGACAAGGCTCAATCGGCCAACAAACTGCAATCCCTGGCGGAGCTGGACGGCAAGGCGCCGACCAACCGCAAGCTCGACGTGCAAACCTGGACCACCGCCGAAGGCGCCAAGGTGCTGTTCGTCGAAGCCCATGAGTTGCCGATGTTCGACATGCGCATCCTGTTCGCCGCCGGCAGCAGCCAGGACGGCGACGTGCCGGGCCTGGCGCTGATGACCAACGCCATGCTCAACGAAGGTGTACCGGGCAAGGATGTGAGCCAGATTGCCAGTGGTTTTGAAGGCCTGGGCGCCGACTTTGGCAATGGCGCTTATCGCGATATGGCGCTGGTGTCCCTGCGCAGCCTCAGCGACAGCGCTAAACGCGAGGCCGCCCTGGCGCTGTTTGACCAGGTGATCGGCAAGCCGACCTTCCCCGCCGACTCCCTGGCGCGGATCAAGAACCAGATCCTCGCCGGCTTTGAATACCAGAAGCAGAACCCCGGCAAGCTGGCGAGCCTGGAGCTGTTCAAGCGCCTGTACGGCGATCACCCCTACGCTCACCCGAGCGAAGGCACGCCGCAAAGCGTTCCGAAGATTACCCTCGCGCAGCTGCAGGCGTTCCACGCCAAGGCTTATGCGGCGGGTAATGCGGTGATTGCCGTGGTCGGTGACTTGACCCGCGCCGAAGCCGAAGCGATGACGGCCAAAGTGTCCGCTTCGCTGCCCAAGGGCCCGGCCATGGCGAAAATCGCCCAGCCAACCGAGCCCAAGGCCGGCCTGAGCCATATCGAGTTCCCGTCCAAACAGACTCACCTGCTGTTCGCCCAATTGGGCATCGACCGCGCCGACCCGGACTACGCAGCCCTGTCCCTGGGCAACCAGATCCTCGGCGGCGGTGGCTTCGGCACCCGTTTGATGAGCGAAGTGCGCGAGAAACGCGGCCTGACCTACGGTGTTTACTCCGGTTTCTCGCCGATGCAAGTGCGTGGCCCGTTCATGATCAACCTGCAGACCCGCGCCGAAATGAGCGGCGGCACCCTGCGCCTGGTCGAAGACGTGCTCGCCGACTACCTCAAGACCGGTCCGACGCAAAAGGAACTGGATGACGCCAAGCGCGAGCTGGCCGGCAGCTTCCCGCTGTCCACCGCCAGCAACGCCGATATCGTCGGGCAGCTGGGCGCCATGGGTTTCTACAACCTGCCGCTGAGCTATCTGGAAGATTTCATGAAACAATCCCAGGCCCTGACCGTAGAGCAGGTCAAGGCGGCCTTGAACAAACACTTGAGCGCCGACAAGATGGTCATCGTGACCGCCGGCCCAACGACTGCGCAAAAGCCACTACCGCCCCCCACTGATAAACCTGCCGAGCAGCCGCTCGGGGTTCCGGAGCATTAATGGCCAGTTCATCTCGCCCGAAAAAACCTGTCCACAACGTGCATAACGGTGTGGGCCAGCTGCGCATCATTGGCGGCGAATGGGGCAGCCGCAAGCTGAGCTTCCCCGACGTCGTGGGCCTGCGCCCGACGCCGGACCGCGTACGTGAAACCCTGTTCAACTGGCTGGCGCCGTACATTGCCGGCGCCAAGGTGCTGGACCCGTTCGCCGGCAGTGGCGCGCTGTTCCTGGAGGCGCTGTCCCGTGGCGCGGCCCAGGCCCAGGCGCTGGATGCCAGCAATGTCGCGGTGTCCAGCCTCAAGGAACACCTGGGCACCCTGCGCTGCACCAATGGCCAGGTGCAGACCGCCGACGCCCTGCGCTACCTGGAAACCCAGGCGCCCAGTGCCTACGACGTGGTGTTCCTCGACCCACCGTTCAACCAGAACCTGTTGCCGACCGTGTGCGCCTTGCTCGAAGAGCGCCAATGGCTGGCACCGGACGCGTGGATCTACACTGAAAGCGAGACCGCGCCGTCTACCCTGGGCTTGCCGGGCGCCTGGCGCCTGCACCGGGAGCAGAAATCCGGTCGTGTGTATTACGCGTTGTGGCATCGATTGGTCGAAAGCGTCGCTTAAAATCTGTGGTGAGCAAGCCCGCTCACCACAGACAGTGAGTCAGCTCAAAACTGAGAGTGTCATGACACCGTCCTCCGACCAGTTCACCCCCGCCTTCGGCCTCGGCAACCCTCACCTGCAAACGCTGTGGGGGCCGCTGTGGCGGCCGACTACCCATATCGAACGCCAACGCGAACGCCTGTGGCTGGAAGACGGCGATTTTCTTGACCTCGACTGGCATGGCCCGCATGACGCGCAGGCGCCGTTGGTGCTGGTGCTGCATGGGCTGACCGGCTCATCCAATTCCCCCTATGTGGCCGGCCTGCAAAAAGTCCTTGGCGCCCAAGGCTGGGCCAGTGCGGCCTTGAACTGGCGCGGCTGTTCGGGCGAGCCCAACCTGCTGGCGCGCAGCTATCACTCCGGCGCCAGCGAAGACCTCGCCGCCGCGATTGCGCACCTACGCGCCAAGCGGCCGTTGGCGCCGCTGTATGCGGTGGGTTATTCGCTGGGGGGCAATGTGCTGCTCAAGCACCTGGGGGAAACCGGCGAGGCGTCCGGGCTGCAAGGCGCAGCGGCGGTGTCGGTGCCATTTCGCCTGGATCAGTGTGCAGACCGGATCGGGATAGGTTTCTCGCGGATTTATCAAAAGCACTTCATGAGTGAAATGCTCGCGTATATCCGCGTCAAACAAAGCCGTTTTTTACAGGATGGCCGCGCGGACGGGCTGAAAACCCTGGAAGCGCTTGGCTCGCTGGAGAAGATGCGCACCTTCTGGGACTTCGACGGCCGGGTCACCGCGCCGCTGCATGGGTTCTTGAGTGCCGAGGACTATTACCGTCGCGCGTCGAGTCGCTACTACCTAGGCGCGATCCGCACACCGACGCTGATTATCCAGGCGGCCGACGACCCGTTCGTGTTTGCCCACAGCTTGCCCGAGGCCAGTGAGCTATCGGCGTGCACCGAGTTTGAGCTGACGGCCAAGGGCGGGCACGTGGGCTTCGTCGATGGCTCGCTGAAACGCCCAGGCTACTACCTGGAGCGGCGCATACCGCAATGGTTATTGGCACGACACGGTTAAACATGTGAGAGGGGCAGGCCCCTCCCACATTCGGATTGGGTTTACACGACCGGGAACTCAGTCCCCCGTAGCGATTGCCCGCGTCGGATCGGTAATCCACTCGCTCCACGACCCCGCATACAACTTGCCCAACGGGTAACCCGCCAGGCTCAGGGCGAACAGGTTGTGGCAGGCCGTCACGCCCGAGCCGCAATACGCCACCAGTTCCTCCGGCGAGCGCCCCTGCAACTGCGCGGCGAAGCGCTGCTTGAGTTGCTCGGCCGGGAGGAAACGCCCGTCACTGCCCAGGTTTTCGTTGAACGCCGCACATTGCGCACCGGGGATATGCCCGGCAATGGGGTCGATAGGCTCCACCTCGCCGCGAAAACGCGCTTGAGCGCGGGCATCGATCAGGGTCAGGCCGGGTTGGCCCAGGCGTTTTTGCAGATGTTCGGCATCCAGCAGCAAGTGATTGTCCGGCGTGCCATCGAAAGTCCCACGCTCGATTACCGGCGCATCCAGGCTCAACGGGAAACCCGCGGCATGCCAGGCCTTGAGGCCGCCGTCCAGGATAAACACACCGTCACGCTTGCCCAGCCAGGCCAGCAGCCACCAGGCACGAGCCGCATAAGCGCCAGGGCCGTCGTCATACAGCACGATATCGGTGTCAGCATGGATACCCCATGCCCGCAGTTGCTCGGCGAAGGTGCCCGCCGCCGGTAACGGGTGACGACCGGTCACACCTTTGATCACCGGCCCGCTGAGATGGCGCTCCAGGCCGGCATATTGCGCACCGTCGATATGCCCTTCAGCGTAGCTGCAACGCCCGTAATCCGGGTCTTCCAAGGCAAAACGGCAATCCAGGATCACCAACCCCGCCGACGTCTGGCGCTCGGCCAATTGCTGGGGGCTGATCAGTTGGGCAAGCGGCATGATGGACTCCTGTGAACAGATTCGGGAAAGGTCCTACTTCACGTCTTCCAGTGCCTGGTTCAACGGCACGTAAAATTCTTTGAACAATGCATCCACCGCCTCTTTTGCCTGGGGCGTGACAAAGCCCGCCTCCAGCACCAGCACCTGATACACCCCGCGCTTGATGGCTTCGGCGCTCAGGTGGGCGGAATTTTCATTGGTGGTGCACAGGAAACGCACCCAGGAGGTGAGGATGATCCAGGCATTGAGGGTCAGGGCTTCGGTTTGCACCGGGTCCATGTTCAGGATGCCTGCATCGACAAACCCCTGGTAGATGGCGCCGCCCTGGATCAGGCAACGCTGGGAAAAACGCCGATAGCCGGTGGCCAGCTCCGGGTCGCTCTCCAGCAGGTGTTCAAGGTCGCGGTGCAGAAAACGGTAGCGCCACATGCCGGCCAGTACGGCCTGGAGATAAAAGCGCTTGTCTTCCACCACCATGGCCCGCCCCTGGGGCGGACGCAGGAAACTGTCCACCAACGCTTCATATTCGCGAAACAGCACGGAGATGATCGCTTGCTTGTTGGGGAAGTGGTAGTACAGGTTGCCCGGCGAAATTTCCATATGGGCGGCGATATGGTTGGTGCTGATACTGCGCTCGCCCTGCTGGTTAAAAAGCTCCAGGCTGGTTTGCACAATACGCTCGCTGGTCTTTACTCGTGGTGCCATAGGGGAATCAGCTTCTGTACACGTGATAGGGCATCTTACGGCCTATCCTTGCCAGGATAAATCTGCATGTTGCTGCAATGTTATTTGACAATTTAGAGTAATGACTCTAAAAATCCACGCAGACCAATAACAATCGGTGCTGCGCCATGTCTGCCAACGTTGCCTACCTGCAAGATGCCCAGGCGCTGGATCAACTCCAGGACCTGTTCGACGCCCAACGCCGCGCCTACGCCGCCAACCCGATGCCGCCAGCTGCACAGCGCCAGCAGTGGCTGAAGGCCTTGCGGGATGTGCTCAGTGACGAGCGCCAGGCACTGATCCATGCGATCAGCCAGGATTTCAGCCAGCGCAGCGCCGACGAAACCCTGTTCGCCGAACTGATGCCCAGCCTGCATGGCATTCACTACGCCAGCAAACACCTAAAAGGCTGGATGAAACCTTCCCGCCGCGCTGTAGGCCTGGCCTTCCAACCCGCGTCAGCCAAAGTCATTTACCAACCCCTGGGCGTGGTCGGCGTGATCGTGCCGTGGAACTACCCGCTGTACCTGGCCATCGGCCCACTGGTCGGTGCGTTGGCGGCAGGCAACCGGGTGATGCTCAAGCTCAGCGAATCCACGCCCGCTACCGGCGAACTGCTCAAGGCGTTACTGGCGAGGGTTTTCCCCGAGGACCTGGTGTGCGTGGTGCTCGGCGAGGCCGAGGTGGGCATGGCGTTTTCCAAGCTGCGCTTCGATCACCTGCTGTTTACCGGCGCGACCAGTATTGGCAAGCACGTGATGCGCGCCGCTGCCGAACACCTCACGCCGGTCACCCTGGAACTGGGCGGCAAGTCGCCGGCCATTGTCTCCGCCGACGTACCGCTCAAGGACGCCGCCGAACGCATCGCCTTCGGCAAAGCCTTGAACGCCGGGCAAACCTGCGTGGCCCCGGACTACGTGCTGGTGCCGGAGGACCGCGTGGAGGGTTTCGTCGAGGCCTACAGCAAGGCGGTTCGCGGGTTTTATCCGACGCTGGCCGACAACCCGGACTACACCGCCATCATCAATGAGCGTCAATTGGCCCGGCTCAATGCCTACGTCAAGGACGCCACCGACAAGGGCGCCACCCTGATCCGGCTGTACGACCAGGGCCAGGCACGGCGCATGGCCCATAGCCTGCTGCTGAATGTCAGCGATGACATGACCGTGATGCAGGACGAAATCTTCGGCCCGGTGCTGCCGATCGTGCCTTATCGCGGCATCGACCAAGCCTTTGCCTACATCAACCAGCGCCCTCGCCCGCTGGCCCTGTATTACTTCGGCTACAACAAGCGCGAGCAGGACCGGGTCCTCCATGAGACCCATTCCGGCGGTGTCTGCCTGAACGACACCCTCCTGCACGTGGCCCAGGACGACATGCCCTTTGGCGGCATCGGCCCGTCGGGCATGGGCCACTACCACGGCCATGAAGGGTTCCTGACGTTCAGCAAGGCCAAGGGCGTGCTGGTGAAACAGCGCCTGAACGCGGCGAAATTGATCTACCCGCCCTACGGCAAATCGATCCAGAAACTGATCCAGAAGTTGTTTGTCCGCTGACACCGCCACCCACGGGATAACAATAACAATGAACCCTAGCCTCACGGATTCACCCGCGCTATCACGGCGCGGCGTCTTGAAAATCGGTCTGTGTGCCAGCGCCTTCCTGGCCACGGCCGGATTGGGCGCCAGCCTCAGCGGCTGCTCCAGCAGCACCCCGGCCAGCGGCTTTGCCATGTTGCGCAGCAGTGACCTGCCGTTTCTGCGCGCGGTGATCCCGGTGCTGCTCGAAGGCGTGGCCAGCGCCCAGGACGTGGTCGCCGGGATTGAAGACACGCTGAAAAAACTCGACTACAGCCTGCAGCACCTGTCGCCGGAGATGTTCAAGCTCACCCAGCAGCTGTTCGATGTGCTCGGCATGGGCATTACGCGTGGCCCGTTGACCGGCATCTGGGGCAGCTGGGAAAACGCCAGCGCGGAACAGATCCGCAACTTCCTGCACCGCTGGGAAAACAGCTACCTGAACCTGCTGCGCATGGGCCAGGGCTCGCTGCTCAAGCTGGTGATCATGGCCTGGTACTTCCGGCCCGCCGCCTGGGCGCATTGCGGCTACCCCGGCCCGCCGAAGATCTGATTTGCATCCCTCACAATAAAAACAAGAGACGACCCTGATGCCCGTACCCGATCTGTTCCGCGACGGCCTGGCCCGCGGCTGGAAAACCCACAATGGCGCCGCCCTCGACAGCGACCTGACCCTGGAGGCCGACGTGGCCATCATCGGCAGCGGCGCCGGTGGCGGCACCACTGCCGAGATCCTCAGCGCCGCCGGCTACAAAGTGCTGTTGATCGAAGAAGGCCCGCTCAAGACCAGCAGCGACTTCAAGCTGCTGGAGGACGAGGCCTACGCCAGCCTGTATCAGGAAGGTATCGGCCGCATGAGCAAGGACGGCGCCATCACCATCCTGCAAGGCCGCGCGGTGGGCGGTACCACGCTGATCAACTGGACCTCCAGCTTCCGCACCCCGGACGCCACCCTCAGCCATTGGGCCAGCGAGTACGCGGTAAAAGGCCACAGCAGTGCAGAGATGGCACCGTGGTTCGAAAAGATGGAGCAGCGCCTGGGCATCGCACCGTGGGCCATCCCCCCGAATGCCAACAATGATGTAATCCGCAAAGGCTGCGAAAAGCTCGGCTACAGCTGGCATGTGATCCCGCGCAACGTCCGTGGCTGCTTCAACCTGGGTTATTGCGGCATGGGCTGCCCGGTCAACGCCAAGCAGTCGATGCTGGTGACCACCATCCCGTCTACCCTGGAAAAAGGCGGTGAACTGCTCTACCTGGCGCGCGCCGAGCAGCTCAAATACAGCGGCGACACCATCAGCAGCCTGGAATGCGTAGCGATGGACGCGCGCTGTGTGGCGCCTACCGGGCGCAGGATCAGCGTGAAGGCCAAGCATTACGTGCTGTCGGGCGGCGGCATCAACAGCCCGGCGCTGCTGATGCGCTCGGGTGCCCCCGACCCGCATTCGCGGCTGGGCAAGCGGACCTTTTTGCACTTGGTGAACTTCTCCGCCGCATTGTTCGACGAGGTGATCAACCCGTTCTACGGCGCGCCGCAGTCGATCTATTCCGACCACTTCCAATGGCAGGACGGCACCACCGGCAAAATGTCCTACAAGCTTGAAGCGCCGCCCTTGCATCCAGCATTGGCCAGCACCTTGTTCGGCGGCTATGGCACGCAGAACGCCCTGGACATGGGCCAATTGCCGCATACCCACGCCATGCTCGCGCTGTTGCGTGACGGCTTTCACCCCGACAGCCAGGGCGGCAGCGTGGACTTACGCGGTGACGGTACGCCGGTGCTCGACTATCAGGTCTCGCCCTATGCCTGGGACGGCCTGCGCCGGGCCTTCCACAGCATGGCCGAAATCCAGTTCGCGGCGGGCGCCAAATCGGTCAAGCCCATGCACCATGACGCACGGTTCGTGAACACCTTGGCCGAGGCACGCAGCGTCATTGAGGGTTTGAATCTGGAATTGCACCGGACAACCCTGGGCAGCGCCCATGTGATGGGCGGTTGTGCCATGGGCGAAGATCCCAAAAATGCGGTGGCTGACAGCCTCGGTCGCCATCACCAATTGCGCAACCTGTCGATCCACGACGGTTCGTTATTCCCCACCAGTATTGGGGCCAACCCGCAATTATCGGTGTACGGATTAACCGCTCAACTGGCGACAGCCTTGGCCGAACGTCTGAAAACAGCGTGAAAAAACACGCTATTCACGGTGTCTATACGGCTTTCTTATGCATAAGTTGACTTGGCCGACCGGGATGGCTGCGATACCATCCGGTTCCCCAACGGACTCCGCCAGGACGACGCGATGAACCGAGTGTTGTACCCAGGTACCTTCGACCCGATTACCAAAGGCCATGGCGATCTGGTCGAACGCGCCTCTCGTTTGTTCGACCATGTGATCATCGCAGTCGCGGCCAGCCCCAAGAAAAACCCGCTGTTCCCCCTGGAACAGCGCGTGGAGCTGGCGCGTGAGGTCACCAAGCACCTGCCCAACGTGGAAGTGGTGGGCTTTTCCACGTTGCTCGCGCATTTCGCCAAAGAGCAGAACGCCAATGTGTTCCTGCGTGGCCTGCGCGCGGTGTCGGACTTCGAATACGAATTCCAGTTGGCCAACATGAACCGCCAACTGGCGCCGGACGTGGAAAGCCTGTTCCTCACGCCGTCGGAGCGTTATTCGTTCATTTCCTCGACGTTGGTGCGTGAAATTGCCGCTTTGGGCGGGGATATCACCAAGTTCGTGCACCCGGCCGTGGCTGATGCGCTGACGCTGCGCTTCAAGAAGTAATGTGGTGAGCGGGCTTGCCCCGCTCACCACAGCTCGCACTGCGGGCGCCAATGCGGCACAATTGCGCGCATTAGTTTTCAGATGCCTTGGCTGACAGCCCTGGCAGGAGTTTCCATGTCCTTGATCATCACCGACGATTGCATCAATTGCGACGTCTGCGAACCCGAGTGCCCGAACGCCGCCATCTCCCAGGGCGAAGAGATCTACGTGATCGACCCCAACCTGTGCACCCAGTGCGTCGGTCACTACGACGAGCCACAGTGCCAGCAAGTGTGCCCGGTGGATTGCATTCCGCTGGATGAAGCCCATCCGGAGACGGAAGAGCAGTTGATGGAGAAGTACCGGAAGATTACCGGTAAGGCCTGAAGTCCTTCAGGGCCTCATCGGGGGCAAGCCCTCTCCCACTTGATTTGTGAATACGTTCAAAATGTGGGAGGGGGCTTGCTCCCGATAGCGATATCAGCCCTCACACAGCAATCAGCTCTGGCACCTGGGGCAAAACACACTCGCCCGCTGCCCCAGCACCACGTTGCGCAATTCGCTCCCACAGACCTTGCACGCCTCGCCACCGCGGCCGTAGACGAACAATTCCTGCTGGAAATACCCTGGCTGCCCATCCCCCCCGATAAAGTCCCGCAGCGTGGTGCCGCCACGCTCGATTGCCGCCGCCAGAATGCGCTTGATCTCGATCGCCAGCTTCAAATAACGCCCGCGTGAAATGCCGCCGGCCGCGCGACGTGGATCAATCCCCGCCGCAAACAACGCCTCAGTCGCATAGATATTGCCTACGCCCACCACCACCGCGTTATCCATGATGAACGGTTTCACCGCCATCGACTTGCCGCGGGACAGTTGGAACAACCGCTCACCGTCAAACAGCTCGGTCAACGGCTCCGGCCCCAGGCGAATCAGCAGTTCATGGTTGTGCGGGTCCTGGCTCCAGAGCATCGCGCCGAAACGCCGAGGGTCGGTGTAGCGCAGGGCCAGGCCGGATTCCAACTCGATATCCACATGTTCATGCTTGGCCGCCGGCATGCCGACCTCGACCAGGCGCAAGTTGCCCGACATGCCCAGATGGCTGATCAAGGTGCCCACTTCGGCATTGATCAACAGGTACTTGGCCCGCCGCTCCACCAGCACGATGCGCTGGCCGGACAGGCGCACATCCAGGTCTTCCGGGATCGGCCAGCGCAGGCGCCGCTCACGCACCACCACGCGACTGACCCGCTGGCCTTCCAGGTGCGGCGCAATCCCACGCCGGGTGGTTTCGACTTCTGGTAACTCGGGCATGTGTACCTCGTGAAGGGGGGATCAGTGCGCGCCCAGTTCGCGGATCGACAACTTCAGGCTTTCGAAGTCGTAGTCCGACAGGCCCACGTAGTCCAGCACCAGGTGGCCGATGGCATTCCACTCATGGTCCACCGACTGGTTGCCCAGCACGCGGCAGGACGAGCAGATGTGCTCGGCCATCTTCAGGATCGCCAGCAGGTTCTTCAACTGAGGATTGCGCGACGTCTCATCGCTGAAGATCGCCAGGGCATTGTGGTGGTTGGCGATGGCGTCGGTCACATGCTCCGGCAGGCGCCAGGACTTGGCGGTGTAGTAGCCGACCACCGCATGGTTGGTGTTGAACGCGTTGTTTTCGGTGTCGACCACGCGGCAGTCGGGGCCGGCATTGGCGTAGGCCTCTTCGAGCACCGTCATGTAGTTGGGGAAACGCTTGAGCATCAGCGGCACGCCGCAGTCGTGGAACAGCCCCAGGGCATAGGCCTCGTCCACCGCCTGGGCGCCGGTGCGCTTGGCCAGGGTGAGGCAGGTCATGGCCACGTCCTGGGCGGTGTCCCAGAAGCGGTTGAGGGTGACGATGGTGTCGTCGCTCATCTCGCCCCTGATCGACAGGGCGTTGATCAGGTTGATGATCGAGCGGCTGCCCAGCAGGTTCACCGCGCGCTGGATCGAGGCGATCTTGTTGCTCAGGCCGTAATAGGACGAGTTGACGATCTTCAGCAGCGCGCCGGAGAGGCCCGGGTCCTGGGAGATCAACCGCGCGATCACTTCCAGGTCCGGGTCGGGCATGTACTGCTCCATCTGCAAATCCACCATGATTTGCGGCTGGGGCGGCACGCTGATGCCTTGGAGGGCCTGCTGGATCTGTTCGGCGGAAAGCTCTTGGGACATAAGTACACACTCTGGGCTAGGTGGGGATTCTAACCCTTATCTCCCCCCGGCTGACACCTCCCCGCACATCCGGCAGCCCGGCCATTTCCTACATAACAAGGTATACTCCCGCTCTTTTTTCCGGAGCGACGTCATGTCCCTGCCAAGCCTGCGTCTCAAAGCCAACGCCGATCGTCGTTTGCGCAACGGCCACCTGTGGGTCTACAGCAACGAAATCGATGTGGCGGCCACCCCTCTGCACGGCTTCCAGGCGGGCGACCAGGCCATCCTGGAAGCGGCCGGCGGCAAGACCCTGGGCATCGTGGCCATGAGCCCGAACAACCTGATCTGCGCACGCCTGCTGTCGCGCGACATCAAGTTGCCACTGGACAAGTCGCTGCTGGTGCACCGCATCAACGTCGCCCTGTCCCTGCGTGATCGCCTGTTCGACAAGCCGTTCTACCGCCTGGTCTACGGCGATTCCGACCTGCTGCCGGGCCTGGTGGTCGACCGTTTCGGCGATATCCTGGTAGTTCAGATCGCCTCGGCGACCATGGAAGCCCATAAAGACGACGTGATCGCCGCCCTGACCCAAGTGCTCAAGCCGAGCGGCATCCTGTTCAAGAACGACTCCGCCGCGCGCGACGCCGAAGGCCTCAACCGCTACGTCGAAACCGTGTTCGGCCTGGTGCCGGAGTGGGTGGCGCTGGAAGAAAACGGCGTGAAATTCGAAGCCCCGGTGATCCACGGCCAGAAAACCGGCTGGTTCTACGACCACCGCATGAACCGCGCGCGCCTGGCCCCATACGCCAAAGGCAAACGCGTACTCGACCTGTACAGCTACATCGGCGGCTGGGGCGTGCAGGCCGCGGCCTTCGGCGCCAGTGAAGTGTTCTGCGTCGATGCCTCGGCCTTCGCCCTCGATGGCGTGGAGCGCAACGCCGCGCTGAATGGCGTTGCCGAGAAGATGACCTGCATCGAAGGCGACGTCTTCGAAGCCCTCAAGGAATTGAAAGCCAGCGAAGAACGCTTCGACGTGATCGTCGCCGACCCACCGGCCTTCATCAAACGCAAGAAAGACATGAAAAACGGCGAAGGCGCCTACCGCCGCCTGAACGAGCAAGCCATGCGCCTGCTCAGCAAGGACGGCATCCTGGTCAGCGCCTCGTGCTCCATGCACCTGCCGGAAGACGACCTGCAGAACATCCTGCTGACCAGCGCCCGCCATCTGGACCGCAATATCCAGATGCTGGAACGTGGCGGCCAGGGCCCGGATCATCCGGTGCATCCGGCGATTGCCGAGACGCGGTATATCAAGAGCATTACGTGCCGGTTGTTGCCCAATAGCTAAGACGTGAACCCTCTGTAGGAGCGAGCTTGCTCGCGAAAAACGCATATGCAACGCGGGCTACCTGATAGCGCTGCGTTATCGTTGACGTTCTTCGCGAGCAAGCTCGCTCCTACATTGCTACGGGAAGCCTCCCACAGTAGTTTTGATTGAATTCCACTTTTCGCAGACTAGTATCGGTTTCTGGTTTTACTCCGGAAAACAAAAACAATGTCTGGGCCCACCCTCTCCCGCTTCATCCTCATCACCTGCATCTCACTGATCAGCTTTTTCCCGATCAATATCCTGCTCCCGTCGTTCCCCGCCCTGTCCGCCCGGTTCGACACGCCCAGCGCAGACATCGCACTGTCCATCAGCCTGTTCACCCTGGTCTTTTCCATCTCCCAACTGCTCGCCGGTCCGCTTTCGGATAAATGGGGGCGCAAGGAAGTCCTGCTCGGCTGTATCACGCTGTCGATCCTCGGGGCGATAGGTTGCGCCATGGCGCCGGATTACCTGACCTTCCTGCTGTTCCGCACGGTCCAGGCCATGGGCTGCGGCTTCTTCGTACTGGGCCATGCACTGGTGGAAGACCTGTTCGACGAACAGGACCGAGCCCGGGTGCGCCTCTATTACATGACCCTGAGCGGCTCGTTTGTCGCGCTGTCACCGCTGATCGGCTCCTGGCTGCAAACCACCTTCGACTGGCAAGGGAGCTTCTATGGGTTTGCGCTGATGGCATCGGGCATGTTGATCCATGCGCTCTGTATCCTGCCGTCGAAGTCCTCCAGCCCACACCGCGAACCGGTATCCATCATCGGCACACTCAAGGCCGTGGCGCGCAATCGGGACTTCCTGCGCTATTGGTGGATCGCCGCCCTGGTATTTGCCTGCTACTTCGCCTTGATCAGCGTGACGCCGCTGATTTTCATGGATGCGCTGAAGCTGTCCGAATACCAATATGCGCTGGTACTGGTGGTGTACGGCCTGGCCTACCTGCTCGGCGGCGTTGCTGCCTCGTACCTGCAAAAACGCATGGCGCTGTCCCGGCAAATCAATATCGGTCTTGGACTATTGCTCGTCGCGGGTGTGTTGCTGACGTTGATCATTATTTTTGAAGCCATCACCACCTTGACTCTGCTGATCCCGATACTGATCAGCGCCCTGGCCGTCACCCTGGTTCGTCCGGCGGCGATTTCGGCGGCGATGCGGCTGTTCTCAAGGAGCGCGGGCACCGCTGCATCGGCCGGGAACAGCATCATGTTCCTCACGGCCGCCATCAGCAGTGCGGCCTTGGCACAAACCGGAACGCATCTGCTGCTGACCATCGCGGTCAGCTTCATCGTGTTCAGCCTCTGGGGCTGGTTGACTAATTTACGGAGCGGGCACTCACGCTTTCCCCTGTAGGAGCGAGCTTGCTCGCGAAAAACTCATACACGACGCGGGCTACCTGATAGCGCTGCGTTATCGTTGACGTTCTTCGCGAGCAAGCTCGCTCCTACAAGTGAAGGTGCGTCATATCCAGATGGCATCCCATAGCGGGTACTGACCAATGTGCTCGACCAGACCAGCACGCAAAGGATTCGCGACGATATAGCGGGCCATTGCTTTCAAGTCCTCCTCACGACGCAGTGCCCGATCGAAATAGCCTTTTTGCCAAAGCGTCCCGTAGGAACCCCTCGCACTGTTTATCGCGCGGGCACTTCGCGACTTGGTTATTCGCATCAACCTTGGCAAGTCGCCATTGTGCAGTTCGACCAGCCAATGAAAATGGTCAGGCATCACGACCCAGGCCAGCGAGGTAGCCTCACCGTCTTCCTGAGCTTTCCTGAATTCGCTGACGAGCAGGCGACCCGTGCGCCAGTCCTGAAAAATTGATTGTCGTTGGTAGGTAACAGCCGTGATCAGGTACACGCGGCCCGATTCTGAATAGCGCCCGATGCGTAGCCGATAGGCATTTTGTTGCGTGGACATTCCGTCGTCCTCTTCTGTGATTGGAAGAGAAACGGTAGGAGGCACAACATCCAAAGGCCTTTAAACAGTGGTTCTGAATATGTCTTGCCTGTGTAGTAGCGAGGGGGACGCCTAGTTCTTGCTCGCGAAAAACTCATCGGCGACACGAACTACCTGATAGCGCTGCGTTATCGTTTACGTTTTTCGCGAGCAAGAACTAGGCGTCCCCCTCGCTCCTACAGGAAGACGGTGTAGAATCGGCCCTATTCATCGCCAGTCATCCCCCGGCGGGTTTATGAGCTCAAGGCCAATGCGCACGGCGATCCCGTCACGTTTGCGGCAACTTCCGGACACCAGTGCCATTTTTCGGGTGTTCCAGACGTCAATAGAAGCTCACTCCCCTTTGATACCGATTAGCCGCCCGGAGTGCTCCAATGCCTGATTACCGCTCGAAAACATCCACCCACGGCCGCAACATGGCCGGCGCCCGCGCACTGTGGCGTGCCACAGGGATGAAAGATGACGACTTCAAGAAGCCGATCATTGCCATTGCCAACTCGTTCACCCAGTTCGTACCGGGCCACGTGCACCTCAAGGACCTGGGCCAACTGGTCGCCCGCGAGATCGAGCGCGCTGGCGGTGTAGCCAAGGAATTCAACACCATCGCCGTGGACGACGGCATCGCCATGGGCCATGACGGCATGCTGTACTCGCTGCCGAGCCGCGAGATCATCGCCGACTCCGTGGAGTACATGGTCAACGCCCACTGCGCCGACGCCATCGTGTGCATCTCCAACTGCGACAAGATCACCCCCGGCATGCTGATGGCCGCCCTGCGCCTGAACATCCCGGTGATCTTCGTCTCCGGCGGCCCGATGGAAGCCGGCAAGACCAAGCTCGCCTCCCATGGCCTGGACCTGGTCGACGCCATGGTCATCGCCGCCGATTCCAGCGCTTCTGACGAGAAGGTCGCGGAATACGAGCGCAGCGCCTGTCCGACCTGCGGGTCGTGCTCCGGCATGTTCACCGCCAACTCGATGAACTGCCTGGTCGAAGCCCTCGGCCTGGCATTACCGGGCAACGGTTCGACCCTGGCCACCCACAGCGACCGCGAGCAACTGTTCCTGCAGGCCGGCCGCACCATCGTCGAGCTGTGCAAGCGCTACTACGGCGAGAACGATGAGTCGGTATTGCCGCGCAATATCGCCAACTTCAAGGCGTTCGAAAACGCCATGACCCTGGACATCGCCATGGGCGGTTCCACCAACACCATCCTGCACTTGCTGGCTGCGGCCCAGGAAGCCGAGATCGATTTCGACCTGCGCGACATCGACCGCCTGTCCCGTCATGTGCCGCAACTGTGCAAGGTCGCGCCAAACATCCAGAAGTACCACATGGAAGACGTGCACCGCGCCGGCGGGATCTTCTCGATCTTAGGCTCCCTGGCCCGTGGCGGCCTGCTGCACACCGACCTGCCGACCGTGCACAGCAAATCCCTGGCCGAAGGCATCGCCAAGTGGGACATCACCCTGACTGACGATGAAGCCGTGCACACCTTCTTCAAGGCTGGCCCGGCCGGTATCCCGACCCAGACCGCGTTCAGCCAGTCGACCCGTTGGGACACCCTGGACGCCGACCGTGAAAACGGCTGCATCCGCAGTGTCGAGCACGCCTACTCCAAGGAAGGCGGCCTGGCCGTGCTGTACGGCAACATCGCCCTCGACGGGTGCGTGGTGAAAACCGCCGGCGTGGATGAATCCATCCACGTCTTCGAAGGCCGCGCCAAGATCTACGAAAGCCAGGACAGCTCGGTTCGCGGCATCCTCGCCGACGAAGTGAAAGAAGGCGACATCGTGATCATCCGCTACGAAGGCCCGAAAGGCGGCCCGGGTATGCAAGAGATGCTCTACCCGACGTCGTACCTGAAGTCCAAGGGCCTGGGCAAAGCCTGCGCCCTGCTCACCGACGGCCGTTTCTCCGGCGGCACCTCGGGCCTGTCCATCGGCCACGCGTCACCTGAAGCCGCTGCCGGCGGTGCGATTGGCCTGGTGCAGGATGGAGACAAGGTCCTGATCGACATTCCGAACCGCTCGATCAACCTGTTGATCAGTGACGAAGAGCTGGCGGCACGCCGGGTCGAGCAGGACAAGAAAGGTTGGAAGCCGGTGGAGAAGCGTCCGCGCAAGGTCACGACCGCGTTGAAGGCCTATGCCCTGTTGGCGACCAGTGCCGACAAGGGTGCGGTACGTAACAAGGCGATGCTGGATGGGCTGTAAGGGCTAACCGCCACACATGAAAATGCCCCGCTAAATGCGGGGCATTTTTATATCCGGATGTAATCAGAACTGCGGTGTGTAGGTCATCGTAAACATCACATTACGCGGATCGCCGTAGTAGTTGCTGCCCCAGTTCGCGTTGTAGGCCGGGATGTAATACTTCTTGTCGAACAGGTTGTACAGGTTCGCCGCCACGGTGAATTCCTGATTGATCTTGTAAGCCACCCGTGAATCCCACAGCGCATTGCCCGGCACGCTGAAGGTGCGGTCGTAGGCTTCGGTGCTGCTTTGCGCGGTCACGCCGGCGCCGACACTGAACTTCTGCCAGTCACCCGGCAGTTGGTAATCGCCCCAGACCTTGAGCAGGTGCTTGGGGGTCCAGGTGCTGAAGATCTTGCCTTCGTAGGTGTCGTCCTTGAGGAATTTTGTGGTGTTGTAGGTGTAACTGGAGGCCAGTTGCAGGCCTGGCAGCACTTCACCGCTCAAGGTAGCTTCAAAGCCTTGGCTGCGGACTTTGCCCGAGGCGACCGAGCAGTACCAACCATTGCAGTTCATCGGCCCTTGCAGGTCCTGGACGCCACGGTTTTCCTGGTCGTAACGGAAGATGGCAAACGAGGTGTTGAGGCGACCCTCGGCCAACTCGCCCTTGATGCCCAGTTCGTAGTTTTTGCCTTCGATAGGTTTGAGCAACGAGCCGGAGGTGGTCAGGTTGGTTTGCGGCTCAAAGGCATCGGCATAGCTGGCATAGGCCGACCATTGATCATTCAGGGCGTAGACCAGGCCTGCATACGGCGTGACCTTGCCGGTGGTTTGCGTGGTGCTTTTCTCGGCTGCGTTATACACACCGCCAAACCCGCCCTGGCCTATGTATGAATAGTCATACCAACTGGTGCGTGCACCGACGATCAGGGTCAGCGGGTCCAGGACTTTTACGCGCCAGGTGCCATAGATGCCCTTCTGACGGATGTCATACCAGCTCTTGGAGGCAGCGCCGTCCCTGAACAATTGCGATGCGTCGCGCTGCGGGCGGTTGTGGTCGATGTTGAAGATATCCGCACCGGGATTTGACGCCCGAGCCCACTGGTCATTGGTGGTGAGTTTGGAATAGTTGGCACCCAGCACCATCTCCTGCTGCAAACCCAGCCCCTCGAACTTGCCGTTTACATACACATCGGCGCCGCGGCTCTTGGTATTGAAGTCGGTGATCCAGTCCACGTAGGGCACAGTGCCGCCGCCTACAGGGACGGTGTCCCATGTCGCCTGGTAGGTTGCGTCGTTGTGCTCGTCCATTGCCACCAGCGCCGCTTTCACCTTCCAGTCCTCGTTGAAGCGATGCTCGATATCGGCAAACACCTGGGTCTGGTTGTTGACATTACGGTTCCAACTGGCGCCAACGAAGGTCGAGCGCGACAGACCGATATCGCTGCCATCGGCGTAACGCGGCAGCGACATGAAGTTGGGGCGCGAGTGGCCTTTCTGGTTGCTGATGCCGACGCCGACGGTGGTATCGGGGCTGAAGTCGTAGTCCACGGCGCCGTAGACTGTCTGATTCCAGCCACCGACGTAATCGACAAACGAATCCGTAGTGTCGTAGTCAGCCACAAAACGGCCGCGCAACGTGCCTTCGGCGTTCAGCGGGCCGCCAGCATCCACTTGGGTACCGTAATGGTCCCATGAGCCCGCCTTGGCGGTGATGGTCACGGTCGGCGCCTGCTGACCGCGCTTGCGCACCAGGTTCATCGTGCCGCCGGGGCTGTTGGCGCCTTGCAGCAAGGCGGCCGGGCCGCGCAGGGTTTCGACGCGGTCGTAGATCGCCATGTTCTCGGTGAGGTAGCTGCCCAGCGTGTAGGTATTACGCGGGATGCCCACACCGTCGTATTGCAGGGTGCCGACTTCAAAACCACGGGAGAAGATGAACATGCCGGGGCCGGGAGATTTGGTCGCGGTCAGGCCGGGCGTGCGCTTGACCACCTCGGAGAGCTTGGTGGTGTTCTGGTCATCCATCTGCTTGCGGGTCATGACGCTGACCGATTGCGGGATGTCCTTGAGCTTTTGCTCGCCCTTGCCCAGGGTCACGGCGCCCGTGGTGTAGGAACCGCTGCCTTCAGTGGTCACGCCCAGGTGTTCGGCGCTGATGGTGGTGGCGCCGACTTCGATGGCAGAGCCTGTGTCCATGCGCTTTTCCAGGGTCACGGTGTCCGCGTTGATAAACGCCGCACTCAGCCCGGTACCGCCGAGCAGTTGCCCCAAGGCTTCGCGCTGGCCGAGGTTGCCTTTGACACCCGGCGACAGCACGCCCTGGGTCAACTCACCCGACACCAGCACCTGAACTCGCGTCACCGCCGAAAACGCCGCCAGCGCACCGTCCAGGCTTTGCCCTGCAATATCGAAACGGTAGGTCTGGGTCTGGGTGGTTTCGGCGGCCTGCAAATACAGCGGCGCAGTGCCACAGGCCATGGAAATGGCCAGTGCCAACAAGGACCGTGCGGCGAATCGATGTGCCATGGATGGTGCTCCCCGGTGCAAAAAGTCTGTGATCGGCGCCGCACTACTTGAGAGTGCTTACTATTTACGCCTCAGTGATCAAGGACGAGTGCCTGGGGAGAAACCCTGAAAGTTTTTTCAAAAAGTTGCGATTACGATGCCTTGCCTTCGCGCAACACCAGTAAATACGGGGTGTAGTGCTCGGCACGCAGGTTGAGGGTGTACTCCAGCGCTTTGATCACGGCTTCGGGTTTGTCGATTTCAAACACACCCGACACCACGCGGTTGCGCAGCGCATCACCTAGCACCAGAGTCTTGCCGGGCCAATAGCGATTCAACTCGCTCACCACTTCCGACAGCGGCTGCTGGCGGAACACCAGTTGCCGTTGGCGCCAGGCAAAGCCGCTGGCCGGGTCGAAAGCATGCACCTCGGCCAGGCGCTGGCCTTGATATTCCACGGCCCGCCCTGGCTCCAGGTACACCGGTTCACCGCTGCCGGCACTGACCTGCACCTTGCCCTGCGCCACCTGCACCCGCGTCTGCGCATCGCGCCGCGCAACGCTGAACTGTGTCCCGACCACCTTCACCCAGCCGTCGCCGGACTGCACCACGAAGGGCCGTGTCGGATCCTTGGTGACGTCGAAAAAGCCTTCGCCACGCAGCAAACGGATTTGCCGTTCGCCCCCGCTCAAGCGGATCTGCACCGCGCTGTCGGTGTTGAGTTGCAGGTGCGAGCCGTCGGCCAGTTCGATGCTGCGCGACTCGCCGGTGCCGGTGGCGTAGTCCGCGCGCAGGCGATCGAGCCATGGCGTGTTCTGCACGGTAAGCCCCACGGCCAACAACACCGCCGCAGCACACGCCCAGCGCTGCCAGGCTCGCGCCGGTTTGCGCCAGGCGGCCTGTTCGGCGCGGCGAATCACCCGCGCAGGTTCGCGCAGGCCGCCGAGCATCGCCTGCACTTCCCGCCAGGCGTCATCCTGGGCCGGACCTTGCCCCAGCCAGGCGGCAAAGGCGTCCATGTCGGCCGGCGTCACGTCCTCGGCCTGCAGGCGGAAATACCAGCCGGACGCTTCGTCGAACAACACGTCGGCAGTGGAGGTGGCGGTCATGAGCGACATCCTTGTTCATCGCAGGCAAGCCGCGTCTTGATGTACGCGCGGCATTCAATCAAGGCGCGACGCAGTTGGTATTCCACACTGCGTGCCGTGATCGATAGACGTTCGCCGATCTCGCGATAGGAAAGTTCGTCGACATGATAAAGCAGGAAGATCTGCCGAGTCGCTGGGGGCAACGCCAGGATCGCATCCTGCATCAGTTGTTCCTGTTGGTAAGCGGCTAATTGCTCGTCGGCACCCGGATTGCTGCACGGCAGCTCTTCGCTGGGCTCGCCGGCGTCCAGGCGCTCACGGCGGATGGCCTGGCGCTGGTGATCGCGCACCAGGTTGCTGGCGATGGTGAAGAGGAAGGCTGGGAGGTTGTCGATCTTTTCGCCGCAGTCCATGCGAGCCAGGCGCAGGAACGACTCCTGAGTCAGGTCGGCGGCCACCTGGGCGCTGCCGGTGCGGCGAGTGACAAAGGCTTCGAGGGCTTTCTTCTGCTCCGCGAACAGGCGCGCGATCTGCGAATTCCAGGAGGGCACAGCACTACCTTGAGAAGAACGGAGGGTTCAGGAAGTGCGCACGCTAGCAGAGGATGAGATTGGTTCGCAATTGATATCTATTTTAGGCTGGGTTTTGTAGTGCTATTCAGACAGCCATCGGGGGCAAGCCCCCTCCCACCTTTTGATGTGTGAACACCTTAAAAATGTGGGAGCTGGCTTGCCTGGAATGCAGGCGACTCGGTGTTACTGAATCTCGTCAGGCTTGACGATCACCCAGTTCTTGTCCGCCGTCACCGGCAACCCTTCCTTGGCTTGCGCCGCTGCATGCTTGGCGATCATGCCGTTGAGTTGGGTCATGTATTTGTCCTTGCGGTTGATCCACAGGTGGATGCCGCCCTTGGCCACGTCCACATCGTGGAACAGCATGTAGCCGTCGCTGGTCGGCGTATCGCCGCCGACGATCACCGGTTTTTTCCATTCGTCGATGTAGGTGAGGATCGCCGCGTGCTTGCCGGCCATCCAGGTCGCCGGGGTCCACAGGTAGGGGGTCAGTTCCAGGCCGAGGTTGGCTTTTTCGTCGTATTTGCCGGCGGCGATCTGTTTACGTGCGGTGGTCAGTTCGCCGGTGTTGCGGTCCTTGAGCAAGGTCGTCACGCCGATGACATTCTCGGGTTTGACGTTGTAGCCGTACTTCGGATCGGCGGCGACCATGCGCACCAGTTCTTCCGACGCGGCGGTCATCACGTACACCTCGATGCCGTTTTCCATCAGCTTGTTGTACAGCTCGGCCTGGCCGGTGAAGACCTTCGGCGGTTGTACCTCGGACTGCTTGACCACGTCGCCTTCAAAATAGCTGACCGGCACCGCTTTGCCGGAGGCCATCAGTTCATCCACCTGGACCTTGAGTTCCTTGAGGGTAAAGCCGGAAAACACCTGCGCAACCCACGGGTAGCAAACCATGTCGTCGACTTCGCAAAGGCGGTAGTAGTAACTGAACAGACTTTCCTTATGGTCGGCGGTGTCTTTGAACGGCATCAGCTTGAGCGACGGGTCGAGGCTGTCGCGGGTGATCAGGCCCTTGTTTTCCATGTAGGGCAGCAGGGATTCTTCGAGGTCGTAGCGGTAGCTGGTGTTGTCCATGTCGAACACCGCAAAGTTACCCTTGTTGGCGTTGGCGGCGATCATCTCGTTCAGTTGTTTGGCGGCGGGTGCCGGCCAATGTTTCAACTCGGTTGCGGCGAACGCCTGGCTGGCGAGTCCGAGGCAGAATGCGGCGGCTAGTAATTTCGGCGCGAGCTTCATAGGCGTTGTCTCCCTGAGTGAAAGACATGGACGCTAACAAATCCCTGTGACAGTTCCCAACGCGAGCACGACGGTGTGCGTCCTGATTCCGTCACGGGCATACGCCAGAGCGTCAAAGCCTTATTCCGAAAACGACAGCTGCCATTCCATATCGGTATTAAATCAATATATTTCAAGCTGTTAGGATTTCCGGTTCGCAATCGCGGGCTCACGCGATTGGCTGCCTTCTCAACGGAGCTTCAATGAATCTGCCCCTGATTCTCAACTTGCTGGTGTTCGTGGCCCTGTTGCTGGGCCTGGCACAAACCCGTCGCACCCACTGGAGCCTCGCCAAGAAGGTCCTGTTCGCCCTGGTCCTCGGCGTAGCGTTCGGTACGGCCTTGCACGCCATTTACGGCGACGGCAACCCCGTGCTCAAAGCCTCCATCGGCTGGTTCGACCTGGTCGGCAACGGCTACGTGCAACTGTTGCAAATGATCGTGATACCGCTGGTATTCGCTTCGATCCTCAGTGCCGTGGCGCGCCTGCATAACGCCTCGTCCCTGGGCAAGATCAGCTTCCTGACCATCGGTACGCTGCTGTTCACCACCGCGATTGCAGCGCTGATCGGTATCGGCCTGACCAACCTGTTCGGCCTCACCGCCGAAGGCCTGGTGGCCGGTACCCAGGAAATGGCACGCCTGCAAGTGATCCAGAGCGATTACGCCGGCAAGGTCGCCGACCTGAATATCCCGCAGTTGCTGCTCTCGTTCGTGCCGGCCAACCCGTTCGCCGACCTGGCCCGGGCCAAGCCGACGTCGATCATCAGCGTGGTGATTTTCGCCGCCTTCCTCGGGGTTGCCGCGTTGCAACTGCTCAAGGATGACGTGGAAAAAGGCCAGAAGGTGCTCAACGCCATCGACACCCTGCAAGCCTGGGTGATGCGCCTGGTGCGCCTGGTGATGAAGCTGACGCCGTACGGTGTGCTGGCGCTGATGACCAAGGTGGTCGCCGGTTCCAACCTGCAGGACATCATCAAGCTCGGCAGTTTTGTGGTGGTGTCGTACCTGGCCCTGGGCCTGATGTTCGTGGTGCACGGCCTGTTGCTGTCGTTGGCCGGGATCAACCCGCTGCGCTTCTTCCGCAAGGTCTGGCCGGTACTGACCTTTGCCTTCACCAGCCGCTCCAGCGCGGCGGCCATCCCGCTGAGCATTGAAGCGCAGACCCGCCGCCTGGGCATCCCGCAATCCATCGCCGGCTTCGCCGCCTCGTTTGGCGCGACCATCGGCCAGAACGGCTGCGCCGGCCTCTACCCTGCCATGTTGGCGGTGATGGTGGCGCCGACCGTGGGCATCAACCCGCTGGACCCGCTGTGGATCGCGACTCTGGTAGCGATTGTGACCCTGAGTTCGGCCGGTGTGGCGGGCGTGGGCGGCGGCGCGACCTTTGCCGCGTTGATCGTGCTCCCGGCCATGGGCTTGCCGGTGTCACTGGTGGCGCTGCTGATTTCCGTGGAGCCGCTGATCGACATGGGCCGTACGGCGCTGAACGTGAATGGTTCGATGACGGCGGGGGCAATTACCAGCCAGATCATGGGGCAGACGGATAAAGCGTTGTTGGATGCGGATGAGCATGGGGCGTTGGCGCAGGCCTGACGGAATAAGCTAGCAGGGACCTCAGTCCCTGCTAGCTCGAACGATCAGCAGCCTTTCGGTAAACCTCATCACGCTCACGCTTATTGACAGCCACGACAAGCACCGTGATCTCCTGGTCAATGACTTGATACACCAACCGATAGCCACTGCTGCGCAGCTTGATTTTGTAGCAATCGGGCAAGCCATGCAGACGGCTGGCTTCAATACGTGGATTGATCAGGATCTCAACCAGCTTCTTTTTAAACTGTTGACGAACGGTATCGCCCAGTTTGTGCCATTCCTTCAAAGCCCGTGTATCGAAATCCAGCTCATAGGTCATCCAGTGAGACCTTCACCCGCTGAGGCGCAGCCAGCCGCTCCCGAACGGTTGCCAACAATGCCTCATCATCTTCAGTCATGAGGACAGGCTTGAAAGGTAACTGGCCGCGCTCTGCCACGTACTGCAAGGCTTGCCGCATTAATTCCGATGGGGTGACGCCGAGCTTTTCCAACTCGTGATAAGCACGAGCCTTAAGGTCGTCGTCGATACGTACGTTGATAGAAGCCATGGGGCAGCCCTCACTGTAAAGACATTGGTCATTACAGTGTCGCATCGAGGCTTCTTTTGCAAGTCTGACTAATCTGGTGCCAGTCAGGCCTTTTCCCAAACCTCAAAGCTGTACGCCGGCTTGTCCCCTTCCGCCGGACTCTCGACGTTCGACACCAACTTCCACTGGCTCGCATCAAACACCGGAAACCACGCATCCCCCTCCGGGCTCAGCGCCACGCGCGTCAGGTACAGGCGATCCGCCTGTTCCAGCCCCTGCGCATACAACTGCGCACCGCCGATCAGCATCAGCTCATCCGCGCCCTGCTCCAGCGCCCAGGCTTCAGCCCGCGCCACGGCGGCATCGAGTGACGGAAAAACTTCCGCACCTTCCAGCGCCAGGTCGGTCTGACGGCTGACCACAATGTTCAAGCGCCCCGGCAGCGGTCGGCCCAGGGAGTCCCAGGTCTTGCGCCCCATGATGATCGGCTTGCCGAGCGTGGTGGCCTTGAAATATTTGAAATCCCCCGGCAAATGCCAGGGCATGCTGTTGTCGACGCCGATCACGCGGTTTTCACCGAGGGCTGCGATCAGGCTTAAAGGGAGAGTTTTTTTCATGGCGACGAGAATACCAGAGCCACGAACCAGCGGTTATGCTCCAAGCTCACTTGCACGACAGGAAGACGCGTGACCGCACTGACCCCCCTGCACAAACTCTGGCTGACGGAAACCGTGCGCCTGCGTGAAGAACACGCCGGCCCCCTGGAAGACCAGGAAGCCAATCGCCTCGCGCGCACGGCGGGCGGCGACCTGCCGACGCGCATCCAGCAGCGCGCCCTGCACCTGGCCGAG
>NZ_CVTH01000092.1:0-810 GCF_900005955.1 Pseudomonas sp. 8 R 14
TGACGGTTGAGCAGGATCCGCTGGGGGCGGTGACGGCGTATCAGTACGACGACGCCGGACACTTGGTGGCGTTGTTTCCCGGGGATGATGAGCCAACAACCTACGAGCATGACAACGGGTTCGTACGGGTTGTAAGGCGGGGTCTGGCGGTCTGGAAGTACGAGCGTAACGACCAGGGCGATGTCATCCGCAAGATCGATCCCGACGGACATGTTACGGATTACAGCTACGACAAATACGGGCAACTGGTTGGGGTTTGGTACCCGGATCACAGTTGCCATCGGCTGGTGTGGAATGAGCGGGGGCAACTGGTTGAGGAGCAGTTGCCCAATGGCGGGATCAAGCGGTATCGCTATGACGATCTTGGCCGTCAGGTGGCGCGCGAGGATGAGCATGGCGCGCTGACCCAGTATCAGTGGGACAGCGTGGGTCGGTTGGTTCGCGTGGTGCTGCCCGGTGGGGCGTGTCGGGAATACAGCTACAACCCCTACGGAAAAATCACCGCCGAACGCGACGAACTGGGCCACGTCACCCGCTACGAATACGCCGACGGGTTGCACCTGATCAGTCGGCGCATCAACGCTGATGGCACTCAGGTCAACTACCGCTACGACAACGTGCGGTTATTGCTGACCGAGATCGAAAACGAAGTCGGCGAGACCTACCGACTTGCTTATCATCCCAACGGCCTGATCCAGCAGGAAACCAGGTTTGATGGGCAGCGTACGGCCTACGTCTACGACCTCAACGGCAACCTGCAGGAAAAGACCGAACACGGTGACGATGGTAGTCAGCTCGTTACCCGTTACG
>NZ_CVTH01000092.1:860-1385 GCF_900005955.1 Pseudomonas sp. 8 R 14
GAGACCACGCCGGACGCCTCGTCAGAAAAACCCTGCCCGACGGTAGCCTTGTTGAATATGCCTACGACCGCCAGGGCAACCTCCTCAGCGTCGACGACGGCCACTGGGCGCTCGCCTACGAATACGATAGCCAAAACCGCCTCACCGCCGAACACCAAGGCTGGGGCTCCTTGCGCTACGGCTACGACGCCTGCGGCCAGCTTCAACACCTGCGCCTGCCGGACAACAATCGCCTGGTGTTCAACCACGGCAAAGGCGGCCACCTCGCCACCGTCGAATTAAACGGCACGCTGCTGACGTCTCATCTGTTCAAAGCCGGCCAGGAACACCAGCGCCAACAAGGCCAACTCCTCAGCCACTACCATTACGACGACCAACACCGCCTGCACGCCCACGCAATCACCCAGCAACAAGATAACCTCTACCAACGTCAATACGACTACGACAAAACCGGCAACCTCACCCGCCTGCTCGACACGCGCAAAGGCGAACACCACTACCACTACGACCCACTAGGCCGCCTCA